>CAZVRZ010000102.1:0-19507 GCA_964629965.1 uncultured Anaerolineaceae bacterium | reverse complement strand
ATGCGGCAAGGCCCTTTACCAGCATCCTTCTTCCCCGAAAAATTGAAACACACCCGCTAACCGGCTAACCGGCGGCAGGACTTTTTCAAGAAAGGAAATGTCGCTACCCGGACTCAACCGGCCCGGAAACAAGAATCATATTAGCATACTGGATGGTATCTCCAGTACGGATCAAACCAATTGCACCAGGAACACGCTTTTTCAACTCAATATGTTGTTCATAATGTAAGGGGATATGAGCAGTTGCACTTGTAAAGGCCTGGTTTACCTCAGAAGTATTGGCCTTGATAAATTCCTGCGCCATAAATATCTCACTGATTTCGAAGTTCAAGCGGATCGCCTGGAAAACTTGCAAGACCGTAGGAACGCCATCTATAAGAGAAATATCCACTGTTTCAATCATGGGCCAAAACGGAAAGCCGCGATCGGCGATCACCAGCAGATTGGTGTGGCGTACACGCGCCAGTAAAGAATTGATTTGGGGATTTAGGATACCGTTTATAAGCATGCGCACACCTCCCTATTCCAGTGCCGTAGATTTCACCTTCTGATAATGTTTCTGCTTTATATCTCGGATCGCATAAAATAGCCGCTTCAGTTGCCTCGCTGATCGGGTGAGCTCAGAGCCATTGGCTATCTTTGCTCGACTTCAGCCGCTCTACGATTTCGCGCACCTCTTGCTCGCGGTTCTTGGCGCACACAAGCAGGGCATCTTCCGAGTCCACAATCACCAAATCCTGTACTCCGATGGTGGCAATCAGGCGCTTTCCACCAAATACATGCGTATTGTGAGTATCAATTTCTTTGTAGGGACCAACAAAGATATTGCCGTTCTGGTCTGGTGGCAGCAGTTCAGCCAGGTTTGCCCAACTTCCCACATCCGTCCAACCGATATCTACAGGGATAACCACTACATCCATGGCGTGTTCCATGACTCCATAATCAATGGTTTGTTCAGAGACCTGCTTCCAGACCTGTTCTAAAACAGTCGTATATTCCGGCTTTCCCAGCCCAGCGCCTACACTCATCAATTGGGCAAAAAGATCGGGCATTTGATTCTGGAATTCTGCCAGGATTCGATCCACGCGCCAGACAAACATGCCGCTGTTCCATGAATACTCGCCGCTTTCCACCATCTGTCGAGCCATACCCAATCCTGGCTTTTCGGTGAAGCGTTCCACACGAAAAACCGGGAAATCATTGATCGATCCCAAGTTTTCACCCTGCTTGATGTAACCAAAACCAGTTGAAGGAGAATCGGGCTTTATTCCCAGAGTCACTAAATGCCCAACCCTGGCTGCCTGGCTGGCTGCTTCCAACGCCCGGCGGAATTGTTCTGTTTTGGTGATATAGTGGTCAGCGGTTAGGATTGCCATGATCGCTTCGGGATCCCTTTGCCGGAGATGAACCGCAGCCAACCCGATGGCGGGCGCCGTACCACGCCCGATTGTTTCAGTAATGAAGTTGGATATGGGCACATCCGGCACCTGGGATGACAATAACGCGCTCTGATCTTCCCGGGTGACCACAAATATTTGATTGGGCTGGAAAAGCGGCGCCAGCCGGTCAACTGCATGCTGGAACATTGTTCGATCCCCTACCAGTTTAAGCGACTGCTTGGGGCAGTTTCGGCGGCTCAAAGGCCATAATCGGGTCCCGCTGCCTCCCGCAATGATCACTGCGTAATACATCCTGTGCTCCTGTTTTCTGCCTACGTAAGATTTACTAATAACCTCGCAAATCAACGCTCTGTCGCTTTGGCAGTCCTTCCTTCGGTTTGCGGGCCAGAACCACATACTGTATCCCCCGCTTTTCACAAAAGCTTCGTTTCTCAGGTTTGTCGCCATCTTCGTTGACAACATAGATATCAGGCTTGATCCTGGCGATCTCGGGCTCGGCATCCATCCAGCCGCTGCCCGATGAGATCAACCCTTGCTTAACGAAACGGATGGATTGCACTACATACCTTCGTTCCTCCTGTGGAAACATTGGGTGACCTTCCCCCTTCAGCAGCCGCACATTCGCATCGGAGCCAACAACCACATACAGGTCGCCCAACTCCGAGGCTTCCTCGAAGAAGCGGATGTGACCCGAATGGAGCCAGTCGTAACAACCGGTCACAACCACCTTGATATTGCGGGAGGGTTCTTCGATGCTGCCCTCCTGTTTATTCGAAAAACAGTTTATATTCGCTGGCTTTACAACATGATATTTCAATCCATAGGATGCGCAGAAGATGCGTTTCTGGTAGTTATTACTCTCTTCATTCACAACCCATGTGACCGGGTTACCCTCCCCTATATATGGGATTTCATCCCGGTCAATACATTTATCAACAATATGTACCTGGCTGACATAACGGATGCCCTGAAGTAGATACAATCGTTCTTCCAAAGAGAACTTCGGGTAATTCCCATCCAAGGAGTGAACCAGTTCATCTGACCACAGGAATACATGCAAAATCCCCTGGCTGGCTGCCTCTTCCAGGAAGCGAACATCATGGGAACGCAAATCATCAAAACTTCCTGTAACGATGGCTATTTCCATACTTGTCATCTCTGTACCTTAGTCGCTTATTCTGACTTTCACCCGGCTCGCTCCTGGCACCGGTTCTTCTGACACGATGTAAAGATACCCACCGCCGCAGCCGGAATACATTGCACCGGTATACCGGTTCTGATAGTAACCTAAGAGCGCCATCAGGTCTACCCGGATGGTGGAGTGTCGAACCGTGTGAGGTAAAATTGCTTCCCAACAGACCATACAAGCATTCATAGAAGCTCCCAGGGCTGCAGCGTCTCGGGCCAGGATGGCATTGTAACAATCCTTGCCCGATTGGCTCAATTGACTGATCCACGCCGGATCCAAATTCTTTTCGCCAAGCGGCGAATATCCGGGAGGCCTCTGTGCAACCGCCACCATATAGATGACTTCCTCTAACCAGCGGGCGATCTCAGGATTGTTGTTGGATTCAACATGCACCGGAAAATATCCGCCCTCATAAGTGTAATCGTAATCCAACCGGCTGATGCCGGGATAGATGATCCCTGCCATATCCTGCGACCCCGAAGATTCCAGTTTCCCATCATTTTCTGCCGCATACAGCTCGTGCATAAGCGCCGTCGGTTCACGGTCAGGCAAAGTTTCCTTCCATAATTCCTGGGCGATTTTGCGAGTGCTGGTGCCCATACCACTGAGTTCCATAAAGCGAACCGTGGGGTGCAATGACACGACTACCATTGAGCCGGGGGGATTGGGATTCAGCCTGGACAGAAAAGGCTGATCTATCCATCCCCCGGCAAAGGCCATCCGATAGGGTATCTTGCCAATCACATCGGTGATTTCGGTTGAAGTGGTTCGTATATTATTCACTGATCCACCGTTGATTATGCGATGTCTTGAACTGTGTGTTTACCAATTTTCCGGTCGGCGTATTGCTGCTCGATCCAGGCGTAAGTCTTGGCCAAACCATCCTGGAAAGGTATACGTGGTTCCCAACCGAGAACCTGCTTGATAAATGTGTTATCGCTGTTGCGCCCTGCAACGCCACGCGGCGCATCGAGATCATAAGTTCGTGAAAGCTTAACGCCACCAAGCTCCTCCGCCATGCTGACCAGTTCATTGACTGCAATCAGTTCGTTCGAGCCCAGGTTGATGGGAGTTGCGATCAATTCATCACAATGCATGATCATGTCGATACCTTTGACACAATCATCGATATACATAAAGCTGCGTGTCTGCGTACCATCGCCCCAGATCACGATCTCATGTTTGCCAGAATCCTTGGCTTCGATCACCTTACGGCAGATGGCAGCGGGAGCCTTTTCCCTTCCACCATCCCACGTGCCATTCGGGCCATAAACGTTATGGAAGCGGGCAATATGCGTTTCAAATTTCCGCTCGGCCCAATATTCCTGGCAGAACATTTCGGATATGAGCTTCTCCCAGCCATAGCCGCGTTCGGCCATGGCAGGATAAGCATCCGCCTCTTTCAAGGCACGCACGTGCGGATCCTGTTGAAGCGTGGTGTTGTAAGCACAGGCAGAGGAAGAAAAGAAATAACGCCTGGCTCCTGCCCGGTAAGCGGCTTCGACCATGTGGGTGTTAATCAGGATACTGCGCAGGCATTGAATGCGGAAATGCTCGATGAAGCCCATGCCACCCATGTCGGCAGCCAGGTTGTACACTTCTACCGCGCCTTCAACTGCTCGGATGGCATTTTCCTTCTCACTCAGATCCAGGCAAAGGTTTTCAACGCCTGGTACGTGCTGATACCAAGCAGGTAATGGTTTTTTATCGATCGCACGAATACGGGTGAAGCCTTGATCATGAAAATAGCGAGAAAGCGAACCAGCAATAAATCCTCCCGCGCCTGTAATTACGATCAAGTCATCCTTCTTCGTGTCTCTGTTTAATTTGACAGCCAATGTATCGTCCATCGCGAATGATCCTTTCATTTTTATTTGTCCCTTCGACTGCCGGACAATAATTACCATGAGAATGCCAGACTGTATTCGTCCAAGAGATATGGTATAGTTACCATGACAACGTTACCATAATATCATAATGAATTCATAATGTCAATAGATTTTCCCCCTGAGGTTCAGACAATAGTTTGAATATGAAATGCCACTTCCTTGCCGTCGTCATCATGGAATTTAGGCGGATTGGCGCGCAGATTCAGGCGAATTACCCAGATGTCCGAACTTGTATCCTGACATCAGTAAAAACCTATTGACAGGGTGAATTCGCTATGCTATTATGGTATCGTTCTCATAGTAACGATACCAGATACGTTAGCACAGTCAATTGGGTTGATATAGATGACAGATATAAGAGATGTGGCGAAACTGGCAGGTGTGGCTCCAATCACCGTGTCTCGATGTATCAATAACTCGGGATACTGCAGCCCAGAAACGCGCATCCGCGTGGAAGCTGCCATTGCAGAACTGGGATATGTTCCTAATCGCTTGGCTAGTGGATTGCGCTCAAAACGATCCAACACCCTGGCATTGGTGCTAACAGATATAACGAACCCATTTTTTACTACAATCGCACGTGGGGTGGAGGATGCGGCCAGTCAAGCAGGCTATACCGTAATCTTCTGTAACACGGACGAATCGGTATCCAAAGAACAGATGTATTTGCACATGTTATTGGAGAAAAGGGTGGATGGAATCTTGCTTGTACCAGCGCAAAGCACACTCGAATCTGTGACTCTAATTCAGAAACATGCTATCCCCCTTGTGGTACTGGATCGACGGGTGCCAGATACAAAAACAGATGTTGTCCGGGCTGATTCTGAAGGGGGTGCCTATGAGCTCACCCGCTTGCTTTTATCCCTGGGGCACCGGGATATTGCTGTATTAAACGGCCCAAGAGGTGTTTCTACGTCTGAAGACCGTCTAAATGGTTATAGAAGAGCATTAAGCGAAGCGGGGATTGATGGCAATCCCGAGCGAGAATACTATGGTTCATTTACCCAAGAGAGTGGATATGAGTTAACCCACAAGGCCTTGACTGAAGCACCGAGACCGACTGCGTTATTTGCCACCAACAACTTCATCGGCATTGGGGTGTTAAAGGCTCTCCAGGGACTCGGGTTGCGTGTGCCCGATGATATTGCTGTCGTTAGTTTCGATGATCTACCGCCGGCTCTGGTTATTTTCCCCTTTCTAACAGTGGCTGCCCAACCAGCCTACGAAATGGGTAAAAAAGCGGTCGAGGTTCTCTTGAATAAGCTGGGCAACGAGCCTTCCGAGCAATGTCAGGAAGTGGTGTTTCCGGTCGAGATAGTCGTACGACAGTCAAGCGGGCGGTTGAGGAAATTAGTCCATTAGCAGCTCTTCCGAAGATTTGTATGACCTCAGAAAAGAATGTTTTTTTAAACACGAATGGTAACGTTACCATACAATTAGCGAAAGGGTTTTTATGCAATGAAACAGAAAGAAGTAATTCTCGAAGTTGAGAATGTTTCCAAGAGCTTTCCGGGTGTAAAAGCGCTTGATAACGTAACCTTCACGCTTCGCAAAGGCGAGGTACACGCCTTAGTTGGTGAGAATGGGGCTGGTAAGTCGACCCTCATGAAAATCCTTAGCGGGGTTTACCAAGCCGACGAGGGAACAATCCGCTACAAGGGGCAAGTGGTGACCTTCCACGATGTAACCCAGGCGCGCAAAGCCGGTGTCGGGATTATCTACCAGGAACTCAACCTCATCCCCCATCTATCGGTGGCCGCCAACATTTTCATTGGCCGGGAGCCCTTGAACCAGTTTGGTATGCTCGACAAGAATAAGATGAACGCCGACGCTGAGGCCGCGCTCGGCCGTCTCAACATTCGCCTAGATCCGACGACCATACTGAGCAGGCTGCCCATTTCCAAACAGCAAATGGTGGAAATCGCCAAAGCGCTCTCTCTCAATTCGGAAATTCTCATCATGGATGAGCCGACCAGCGCGCTGACGGCATCCGAGATCGAAGAGCTTTTCACGGTAATCCATGCGCTTCGCAACCGTGGTGTTGCGATCATCTACATTTCTCATCGCCTCGAGGAGCTGAGGCATATTGTGGATCGCATCTCCATCTTCCGCGACGGGCACTCGATCAGCACGGACGACTTTGCATCCATTGAACCCTTCGAAATCGTGAGCCGAATGGTAGGCCGCACAATCCAGAACAAGTTCCCGCCAAAGCAAAACATCCCGACTACGGAGAAGATTCTTGAGGTTCGCAATATCGTGCGAAAGGGAATCCTTCACGATATCTCCTTCGATCTCTATCGAGGAGAAATACTCGGCATTGCCGGCCTCATGGGCGCAGGCCGCTCGGAGTTGGGCAGGGCAATCTTCGGAGCTGACCTGATCAATTCGGGTGAAGTGATTATGAACGGCTGCCGGCTTTCTTTGAAATCACCTTCCGATGCAATCAAGAACGGTATCGCCTACCTCTCGGAAAACCGCAAGGAGGAGGGGCTGGCGGTAAAAATGCAGCTCACAGAGAACATAACAATGGCAAACGTCCAGGAGATCTCCCGGCGTTTCGGTATGCTCTCCCGCAGTAAAGAGAGCGATGCCGCGCAGCGATATGTTAATGACCTCTCCATCAAAACGCCCAGCCTCTCCCAGATCGTGAACAATCTTTCCGGAGGTAACCAGCAGAAGGTGGTGGTTGGGAAGTGGCTTTTCTGTGATTCGAAGATTCTGATCTTCGATGAGCCAACCCGTGGCATAGACGTTGGTACCAAGTATGCAATTTATGAGCTTATCGGAGTATTGGCGCGTGAGGGTCGCGGGATCATCGTGATCTCCTCTGACCTGCCCGAGATAATGGGCTTGACAGATCGCATCTTGGTGCTCCACGAAGGGGAACTGGCGGCCACGCTCACAACTGCAAAGACAACACCTGAGGAGATTCTCAATTACGCAGCAGGCGTTGCAACATCTAGCAAAGGAGATGCACTTATGTCAGACCAAAAACTAACCCTAGAAAGAGAACAGCCATGAACAAGACGACAACGAAACTCATTAAGGAAGAATCCCCGATGAAACCGGAAACATCGGGACAATCCGGGAAAGCGATTCTTAAGACCCTTGAGAGTTTTCTTCCTTTTGTTGCGGTTATCGTGCTATTTATCATTTTCTCGATCGTGGCGAAGAATTTCTTCACGGTACGAAGCATTCTCTCTCTTGCCCTCCAGACCAGCACGATCACACTGATGGGTATTGGTGTTACCTTCGCCATTATTACGGGGGGCATTGATCTCTCTATCGGATCGATCGTCGCCCTTACTGGTACGGTCGCCGTGATAGTCGCCCGTGCCGGAGTGCCGATCTGGCTCAGCATGATTGTCGGCTTACTCGTAGGATGCTTTTGCGGTTATCTCAATGGGCTCATGGTTACCAGGTTGAAACTGCCTCCGTTCATCGCCACGCTCGGCATGATGATGGTCGCCCGAGGGGTTGCACTCACGATTACAAACGCTTCCGCGTTCCCGGCGCCGGACGGCTTCGGCGTGTTGGGTAACAGCACCATCTTTGGAACCGGGCCAAAATTCCCTGGTATTTCCTACCCTGTGCTTATTATGATCGCGGTGGCCATCATCTTTCATGTCATCCTGAATAACACTCGAGTCGGCAGGTACACCTACGCCATAGGGTCGAATGAAGAGGCAGCACGGCTTTCCGGGATCAATGTCCACCAAGTCAAGGTCATCAGCTACATCATCTGCGGCTTGCTTGCGGGCTTGGTCGGCATCATCCTCGCCTCACGCATGGTCACCTCCCAACCCAACAGCGCAGTGGGTTATGAGTTGAACGCAATAGCTGCTGCCGTTATTGGCGGCACGAGCCTGATGGGAGGCGTGGGCACGGTCGCAGGTACCGTTATCGGATCCTTTATCATCGGAATACTCACGGTAGGCCTCACCATGGCAGGCGCAAACTACTTCATGCAGCAGATTGTTATTGGGCTCGTTGTCATTGGTGCCGTGACTTTTGACCAACTCAGGAGCCGTAAATAGATTATGACATATCGAGATATGGCAATCCCATTTTGATATGGTTGAATTCGGAGAGGAGGTGGTTGTATCGCAGACGATGCCTTTGACCCAAGGAACTATCGCTCAAGAACTATATTCTAGTAAACCTTCTACCAGTTAATCCATAAGGAGAAGAAAGAAAAATGAAAAAGCAACTGATCGTTCTCGTAAGCTTTATCGTGATCGTTTCCATGATTTTGACAGGCTGTGCCGCTCCTACTGCTGCCGCCCCGCAGGTGCTTGTAGTGACTGCCACCCCAGGACCCGTAACCGCCCCTGAAGGTGGCGAGATTGCGGTTATCGTTAAAACCGGCAACTCCAGTTTCTGGCAGAATGTGCAGACTGGCGCCATGGCTGCCCAAGCAGAGCTTAAGAGCCAGACTCCGAAACTCTCGGTCACCTTCCTCGGTGCTCAGTCCGAGAGTAATATCAATGAAGAGATCAACATTGTCCAGAGTGCCGTTGACCGCGGTGTCAAGGCGATCGTTTTGGCTCCTTCGGATGTAACCGCCCTCCAGCCCATAGTAAAAACGGCAAAGGATGCAGGCATCCCGGTCATCATTATCGACTCCAAACTCGATGGTGACCCGTCCCAATATACGGCATTTCTCGCAACCGACAACAAGGCCGCGGGAGAAGCTTGCGCCAAGGCAATGATCGACCTGCTCTCTAAAAAGGGTATAACCGAGGGCAAAATTCAGGTTATGTCTTACGTTCAAGGCGTTGGTTCTGAGATCGGGCGCGTAGGTGGATTCAACGACTACATTAAGGCGAACTCGAAGTTTACCCTTCTTCAGACACAGTACTCCAACGCTGACATGCCCACCGCTCTGAACCAGACCACAAATGTGCTGGCTGCCAACCCAGACCTGGTCGGTATTTTCGGCGCCAACGAGCCGACAGCCATTGGCATGGGCACCGCCATTAAGCAGGCAAATCTTGGTGGGAAGATCGTGGCAATTGGCTTCGACGGCAATAGCGTCCTGGCCGATTTCATCAAAGATGGCACTCTTCAAGCCATTGCTGTTCAAAGCTCCTTCAACATGGGCTACATGGGAGTCAAGAATGCCTATGATGTCTCCTTCGCTGGAAAGTCCGTTCCCGCCTATGTGGACACTGGATTCCTCATTGTGACCAAGGAAAACATTGATTCTCAAGATGCCAAGAACGTGCTCTACTAAAAACCAAAGAGTCTAAGTTCTGAGGTCTGAGTTCTAACTGACAGATCGTATAAAGTGGACGGTCCGCGCATACACGTGCGGGCCGTCCCACTTTTTCCACCTGGCGCCCCCGGACAGACTGCCCCCTAACTCCCCAAGGTGATATCCAGCCGCTGGGCCAGCGCATCCAAATGCCTTGCCAGGATGGCGCTCAGGTTGGGCTCGGGCTTGCTGAAGATATCCAGCCAGACCTGGGCAAATGCGATCGCCAGCCTTTCTTCCATCATCCCCCACAACGGGAAACGAGTGAAGACGCGCCCTTTGTGCAGCGCAGCCACCAGCACCTGTTGGTGTGGATTGTCGGAATAGTACGGATCGGCAAAGGCATCCAGGCGGGTGGGCATCATGCCGATGCGGGGGCAGCATTCGATCTGCGCCTCGGCTGAAACCAGGAAGCGGATCAACTCGATGCTTTCCTGGGGATGGGGCGTGTGCTGCCAGGCGACCAGGTTCATGCCGCCCACGAAAGATGGGCCGGGGGTCAGGCTGATGCCCAATTGGGGCGCCAACCCGGCCAGGTGCTCTTGCCGCAGAAAAATGCCCGGCAGCCAGGGCCCGCCCATGGTGGCGGCCACATGGCGCTGGCGGAACAGGCGCATGGCCTTGCCGTCGCTCATCGGCTGCAGCTCCCTGGGCATGAATCGGTGCAGGCCAAAATAGGTCTCCAATGCCTGGCGCAGCCGCGGCGCAAAGAGCTGCGTGCGGCGCGCCTCCGGGCTGACGAAATCCTCGCCCACCGCCCACACCCAACTGGCGGCATCGTAGAGGGTATCATGGGTAGAGATATCCGTGGCAATTGCCCACGGCGTTGGGCACACCGCTTGCAGCCTGCTGAGCGTTTCTTCCATCGCCTCGAAGGAGGAGAAAGCGCCTTCTTCGGCCACGCCGGCCTGCGCCAGCATATCGCGCCAGTAAAAGATTACGCGCACGTCGGACAGGAAAGGAATGGACTGCACGCACGCCTCTTCCGCTGGGGAGGTGGTTTGCCACGAGGTGGTTTGCCACGAGGTGGGCAAAAAGGCCTCTGCTCCACCAAGGCGAGCGATCTCGGACGGCTCAAAGCTGTGCAGAGCATTCATGGCAATCAGGCTGTCCATCCAGGTGGTGCCCACCTCGGACACATCTGCGCCGCGTTTATAGATGCCGATATACTGCAAGTCTTTCCAGATGGTATCCCACTCCTGGATGGTGAACTGCACCGTGCAGTGAGATTCGCGCTCGAAATGATCGATTACCGGGCGCAGGATCCGCCCAATGGCCGGGTGACTGGCCACGGAAAGGTCAATCTGGATAGGCATGCTTATATGATAACATGAGGCCATCCCTGGGTGCAAGAAAAGCGAGGAATCTCAACAATTCTACCCGGCTGTTTCCGCTGGAAAGTATAGACGAACGGCTTCGCCTACCTGCTCTAACCAGGCCTGGCGCTGGGCAAGGCCGCTGGTGATCACGACCGAGAAGGTTTCCCGGTAGAACACATCCACGCCACACAGGCCAAAGACGCAGTTCTTCCAGATCCTTTCCAACGGATCGCCGAAGTCCCGGGCTTCGCGTTCCGCCGGGGTATTGCCAGTGTTAAACACCAGCGCGGCCCTGGCCTTTAACAAACCCAGCGGGATGCCCTCGCCGTGATCGTCCTCCAAAAAGCGATAGGCGACGCCCGGTCGGATGACCCGGTCCACCCAGCCTTTCAGCGCAGCGGGCGGCTGCCCCCACCAGTTGGGATGAACGATGATGATACCGTCTGCCTCGGCAATCTCCGCACAGTGGGCGGCGATCTCGGATGGCAAGGAGGCTGCCTCGGGAATTTCGCCCGCCGGCAGGAGGGGGTCGAACCCTTCGGCGTACAGGTCGTGATAGTACACCCGGTGGCCCAGGCGGGTCATTTCGATCCGCGCGGCTTGCGCGATGGCATGGTTGAAGCTGTTAGGATCGGGATGAGCCAGGATGAGAGATATTTTCACGGTTCAAAATCCTTTCTGGTGAACGAGAGCCAGGTCAACGGGCAAGGGATATCTCCACCAGGTAATTCTGCCCGTCTCGCACGCCGTTGAACAGGTAATATTCCCCCCGTCCCTGGGGCGCATACATCGCCACTTCGCAGCAGTAAGCGATCAGAACATCATCGAATTCCGGTGTCAGCCGCCGGCCATCGTAGACGACAAAATACTTGCCGCCTTTCTGCCCGATAAAGATCAGCTTGTCGCCCAGGGCATAGGGACGGTAAGCCTGCCGCAAGCCGTATTCCCGGCGCAGATCGCGGCCATCGTAGACAATGGTGGCCGAATCGTGGTCGGCAAACTCCCAGGCGGCCTTTCCACCGATCTCCGCCAGCCCAATGTTGGGCGAAAACGCCGTGAACTCACCCAGCAAGCCGCGCTGCGGCCAACCATTCTTCGACAGCACGAACCAATCCAATAAGAGGCTGGCAACAAAACGGGCGGTGTAGGTGTCTTCTCCAATGACCAGCGCCAGGTCCTGCATATTCGTGCGCTTGCCTCGCCGGGCAGTTTCGGCCTCATCCCAATCCGGCGCTTCATGGCCAAAGCAAGCAGGCGCCTGCTGCCAGCCGCCAAACTCTGCTTCCTGGGCGCACTCCTGATACACCAACCCGGCCTCTTGCGGCGTGACAACCGGCAGGCCAGCCCACAGCGGGCGCAGCACCAGCCCAAGCAGGGCAATTGCCAGCAAGAGCGCCAAGGCCAGGCGTTTTTTGCTCAACGCTCAGTCTCATTCGGTTTGGCAGAGATGCCTATGCGAAAGAAACGCGGCACCCGCCGCCGGTATTCCCGGTACACCTCGCCGTAGCGCGCATCCAGCCACGGCTCTTCGGTGAGCGGCGCCAGCATGTTCAGCAGCACCCCCAGCAGCGTGATCACCCCTACCATCCACGAGTTGACCAGGATGGCATAGCCAATAGCGTTCAGGCTGTCGGAGATATACTGCGGGTTGCGCGTGTAGCGATAGGGGCCGCGCAGGATCAGTTCCGTTCCCAGCCCCAGCGTCGCCCGCAGATCGAAGGCCAGGCCGGCCCAACCGCCCAGCAGGCAGCCCGGGACGAAGAAGAGCAGCGCCGCAATCCAGCGCACACCGAAACCCGGCAAAGGGCCGCTGTCATGATCCGCCAGTCCCAGGTACAGGGCAATCAGCACTACTGTTAGCGCTAACAGCCAGGCGGCGAAGAACTGCCACGAATGCCAGGATGGCGGCGGCCAAAAGCGGAAGCCGGGACGCTTGATCGTCAGGATGAACAGCGCCAGGTAAACCAGCTCGCTGAGGATTGCCAGGGCAAACAGCAGGCTGCTGTTCATAAGGACTTCGCCATCAGCAGCTCATCGTAATACACGCCTTGCCAATAGATGACGCGCGACTCCAGGCCGTAAACCTGGTAACCGCAGCGGGCATAACAGCGGATGGCAGGGGTATTGTTCGCCACCACGCCCAGCCGCAAGATGGTCAGGCCCTGCGCCCGCGCCCAGGCAGCGCAGTGGTCCAGCAGGGCTTCGGCGACATGCGCCCCTCGCCAGGCATCCTGCACGTACACACCCCAGATCGTGCCGGCGTGGCTGGTCTTGGGCCAGTGGCCGCGTCCCAGCCCGGCCATGCCCACCAGCGCCTCTCCAGCGCAAGCCACGCTGATCAGGCCGCTGCGCTGCGCGGCGTAATCGGCCAGGCGCGCCGCCCACTGCTCGTCCGCTTCGTTGGCCGTGCGCTCGACATCGGCGGCAAAACTGGTGGGATGTTTGGTCAGCGCCTCCAGGCGCAAGGCCCGCAGCGCGGCCGCATCTTCCGGCCCGGCCGCCCGCAGGGCAATCTCGGTGCGGGGCGTACTCAGGAGCTCAGCCATCGACCGTGAAGCCGCCTTCCAACACCTGGGTGGTGGTCACTTTGACCTTTTGGTTGGGCTGCTGGCCCCCCACCCACAGCTTGAATTCGCCCGGCTCCAGCAGCCACTGCCCGCTCTCGTCGACCAGCGACATCTGTTCGGCCAGCAGGGTGAACTGAACCGGCTTCCTCTCTCCGGGCTGCAAGTGCACCCGGGTGCAGCCTTGCAGTTGGTGCTGCGGCACGGGCTGTGAGGCCTGCACATCCTTTACGTAAAGCTGCACCACCTCGTCGCCGGCTCGCCGGCCCACGTTCTCCACCTCCACCTGGACGATGACGCACTCGCCCGCCTTGATCTGCGCCGGGCTGATCTGCAGGTTGCTGTAGGCAAAGGAAGTGTAGCTCAGCCCATAGCCAAAGGGATAGAGCGGCTCGCCGGTGAAGTAGCGGTAGGTGCGGTTGGTCATGTTGTAATCCTTGAACGCCGGCAGGTCGGAGGACGATTTGTAAAAGGTCACCGGCAGGCGTCCGCCGGGGTTGGTCAAACCGAAAAGCGCTTCGGCCACCGCCGTTCCGCCGGCCTGCCCGGGATACCAGGCTTCCAGGATGGCGAACACGTTCTCGTCAGCCCAATTGACCGCCACTGCGCTGCCGTTCAACAGCACCAGGATCACCGGCGTACCGGTGGCCTGCACGGCCTCCAGCAGCTCGTGCTGGTAGGAGGGCAGGTCGAGCGTAATGCGGTCGCCCAGGCTGGTGACGCCCGCCACGTTGCCTTCTTTTTGGCCCTGCTCGCCCTCCACCGCCTGCGACAGCCCCATCACCATCACCGCCACCTGCGAATTCCTGGCAGCCTGGACGGCTTTGTCAAATTCATCCTTCAAAGGAGCAAGGATCTTGCTGCCCTTGACGTAAGTCACCTGGGTGGCAGAAGAAACCAGGGCGCGGATGCCCGCCAGCACCGAGATCGGCTCGGCAGGCGTGCCCATGTAGTTGCCGGACAGCACCAGGGTGTCGTCTGCATTGGGGCCAATGACGGCAATGGACTTCAGGCTGTCCTTATTCAGCGGCAGGATGTTGTCTTTATTTTTGAGCAGCACCAGCGACTGGCGAGCCGTTTCCAGCGCCAGCTCGCGATGCTCGGCG
Source organism: uncultured Anaerolineaceae bacterium (assembly GCA_964629965.1). GTDB lineage: Bacteria > Chloroflexota > Anaerolineae > Anaerolineales > UBA4823 > CAZVRZ01. Next base: position 4,780 of record CAZVRZ010000102.1, on the reverse strand, counting down.
CAGTCCACCACGCTGTAAGGGGTCTGGGCGTAAGTAACCTGCTCGTCCGGGTCAAACATCCCCAAACGGAAGCGGGCTAGGAACAGGCGCTTGACCGCCCGGGTGATCTCTTCTTCGCCGATAAAACCTTTGTCGGCGGCCTTTTCGAGCTGGCCGTAATCGCAAGGGATGCCGTACGTGCAGCCGCATTCCAGGTCGCAGCCGTTCTTGACCGCCAGGGCAGCCGCCTCGGCCGCCGATTTGGCCAGGTTGTGGTTAGCGTAGATGTCATCCACCGCGCCGCAGTCGGCCACCACGTACCCCTCGAAGCCCCACTGCTCGCGCAGGATCTTCTGCAGCAGCGTGGGACTGGCGCAAGCGGCCTCGCCGTTCACCCGGTTGTAGGCGCCCATGATGGAATAGGCCTTGCCCTCCGTCATGCAGGCCTTGAAGGCCGGCAGGTAAGTGGTGTGCAGATCGATCTGGGAAACCTCCGCATTAAAGGAATGGCGGTCTTTCTCCGGCCCGCTGTGGACGGCGTAATGCTTGGCGGTGGCTACGGTCTTCAGGTAGCGCGGGTCATCGCCCTGCATACCGTGTACGAAGTTCACCCCCATGCGCCCGCTCAGGTAAGGGTCTTCGCCGAAGGTCTCCTGGCCGCGCCCCCAGCGCGGGTCACGGAAGATATTGACGTTGGGACTGAAAAAGGTCAGGCCGGTATACAGATCGCGCACTCCCTTGCGCAGCGCTTCGTGATATTTGGCGCGCGCCTCGTCCGAAATGACCTTGGCCATGCGCAAGATCAAGTCGGCGTTGAAGGTGGCCGCCAGGCCAATGGTCTGCGGGAAGACGGTCGCCAGCCCGGCGCGCCCCACGCCGTGCAGCGCCTCGTTCCACCAGTTGTACTTGGGAACGCCCAGGCGCTCGATGGCGGGGGCTTCGGTGCCCATCTGCGAGATCTTCTCCCGCAGCGTCATACGACCCACCAGGTCGTCCACCCGTTCCTCGAAGGTGCGGCTGGGATCGAAATATATGGGATCGCCTGAGCCCGGCTTGGAAGTTGGCTCGGGCTGGACAGTGCTGCCCGGGATGGAGGCGGGCTGGGTGGGCTTGAAGCAGCCCGAGAGCGCCAGGCCGCCCGCCGAGGCCAGGCCAAGTTTCAAGAAAGAGCGGCGGGATAAGCGCGGTGATTTACGACCTTTATTCATTCTTCACCTCCAATGATGCATTTCTCTGGATTATAGCAATAAATTTAGTAACTGTGAGCGGCCGAAAGGTATGGAACCTCACTTCGGCTCCTTCCACAGCGCAAACGATTGTAGATATGTTTCCATTTCCTCGCTAAACGTGCCGTCTTTCGGAATCCAAACGCTGATTTGGTAGCAGCGATTCTGCACCAGGTAAATACGGTACTTGATCTTCATCGGCAGGCCGTAGTATTCCGCTTCGGCCAGGCCTGCTCTGCCCGGGTAATCCCCCAGGGAGGCAGCCTGCTCTTCGATCGGCGTTCCCTGGATTTCCATTAACCAACCGTCTCGAGCACCGTCCAACAAAGCCGGCGCGGCATTTGGATTGGCGGCCCATTCTGGCGGGTAATCGAAATAAACGATGTCGAAGAGGCCGCCTGCCCCGCCGGCGCTCTGATAGATGTTCAGGCTCAGGCCGCCCGCCGAAGCATCTTCCTCAGTGGTCTGGGTGAACTCAAGATGAGCAGGAACCTGGACCGAAAAGTTGCCCGCCTCGGAGATGAAAACCTGTCCCACCGGCTCTGTAGTCGCCAACTGCTCTGTAGTCGCCAACTCAGATACGGAGGCCTGCGTATCAGCAGAAGCCTGAGCCATTGGGTTGGCATAGATCTCCATGATCGGCACGCCGTCGAAACTCAACCGGTAAGCCGGTTCATGCGCACTGATCCATTCAGCATCAGGGCGAGGGGTGAAGGCTTCGCCGCCCGAATTCTCGAGGGTCGATCCGATGGTTGTTTGGCGGTATTGGAGCACGAGGTAATCAGAAGCGGCGTAGGTGGCGAAAGTCGGGGGACCATACTCGGGGAAAAGGCTCGCTGGCGCAAACCGAGGAAAGGCGACCTTTACATCGGAGCGAAGCCGGCCATGAACCTGGTAGTAAATCATGACATTGTGAGCCCAGGGATCAACCCAGATCACATCCCCTGGCCGGGCATGTGCATTCAGGTAAGGCAGGGCGGCGGCATAGGTTTCACACCAGTAGGTCGTTTCCAAACCCAGGCGAGTGGCGCCGGGCAGCCCGCCCACAGTTTCGGAGTAGTACGAAAGCAAATGCGGATAAAGCCTGGCCAGGTGAATGCTTTGCGGCAGAAAGGCCAGCGCAACAGCCAGGACGATGAGCGGCGCGGCCCAACGTGGTTTCTGCAGGCGGCCGGCTGCCCGCCGGATGCCGGTCACCAGCCAGCCAAACCCCATGCCTGCCAGGGCCGCCAGGAAGGGAAAGGCCGGCATGAACAGGCGCTCATTGTCATAAACCATGCTTTGCCCGCTGGCCAGCGCCAAAATCGGTACCAGGGCGTTGAACAGCAGGAGACTGCCCAAACCATCCGCTTCGCTCCGCTTCCAACCGGCGCGCACGATGCCGGTCCAATACAGCACGGTGAGCGACAGGGGCACAACGGCCCACACCATCACGAAAGGAAAATGCCAGGGAGGCGGTATATACAGCTTTCCCAGGTACCATTGCCCGATCTGCCAATGGTCTACCGTGATCCATTCCAGGTACTTCGTTACCCGGGCAGAAACATCCGGGTAGATCCAGGGCCAAATGGAAAACGAGAAGGGAATGCCGATCAGCGTCATGGCGGCAATGCGAACCAACAGCCCCCATCGCCGGCGGAAGATAAGCGCCCACAGGAATAAGGTGGGGGGCAGAAAGAGGGCATTGATCTTGGTGGCCAATGCCAACCCCCAAACCAGCCCCAGGATGAGCGTCCATTTCCAGCTCAGATCGTCTTTGGTTTTCCAAAATAAGAACGTAACGAAAAAGATGGCGCAGGCTGCGGGAATATCCAGGGCAGCCAGGTGAGCATGGAAGAAGAAGCGCGGCAGAGTGAGCAGTGCGGCAACCGCCGCCAGCCCGGCTGCCTGCCCCGAGCGGCCCGCACCTCCCGCCTGCTCTGAAGGCGCCGCCCCGGCCACCAGCAGGTAGAGCAGGCCGGCCATGACGCTCACCAAGATCATATTGCCCAGGCGATGTGCAGTCAGATCGTTGAAGACATAACGCGCTGCAGACCAGACAAACCCCGCCCAGATTTTACCCAGGGGTGGGTGCTCGCTGTTGAATGACCAGCTTGCGTTGATAGCCTCCTTCGATAAAGCTGCGGCCGGCTGCTGGATCAGTTTGCCAAACCAGGAGCTGTAGGCTTCAGAAGCAACGATGTAATCCGGTTCGTCCCAGGTGAGGCCGATCTGTGGCTCCGTCGCCACCAGCAGCGCCAGGGTCAAGAGCATCACCAGCACTGCCTGGATTTTAAGGCCTTGCAGCCAGGGTGGAACGGAACCGTGCGCTTTCTTGGGAGTTGGAGTATACAATTCAGCCTTGTCCATGATACGCTCCTATTCTGCTTCACAAGTTCTACTGTCTGTCGGATTGCTTGAAACCAAAACAAGTATACAACGAAGTGCGCCAAAAAAGAGCGCCCTATTGCACCAAAATAGGCTATACTCAAGCAATGGATGGTTTCACCAACAGCCGGAGCGGCGTGAGCCTGGCGGCTGCCGTCGCTCGCATCGTTCCGCCAAGGCTGGGCCACAGCCTGACGAAGCTGGTTGCGCAGCGGCTGGCAGCCAACAAAAGATCGCCCCGCGCGCAGGCCGTGCGCGCCAACCAATGGGTGGCCAGGGGCGAGCAAATATCGGCTGAAGGCCTGGATCGCGCCGTGCAAGATACGTTCTGCAACTCGGCACGCGCCATTTATGACCTGTACCACTACATCCAACATCCCCGGCAAGCCGAGCGCATCATAGTCTTCGAAGAATCCGCCGGCCCGCTCATCGACCGCCCCGAGCTGGACCGGCGCGGCCTGGTGGTGGTGGGGCTGCACCTGTGCGGCTTCGACCTGGGTCTGCAGTGGATCTGCCTGCGTTGGGCCAAACCGCTGGTGCTCACCCTGCCCAACCCACATGGCACCCAGCAAGCAGAGTTCGATTTTCGCCGCCGGACGGGCATGAACCTGCAGACCGCCTCGGTGGCCTCGCTGCGCCAGGGCGTGCGCTACCTGAAACAGGGCGGCATGGTAGCCACCGGCATCGATTATCCCCTGGCCGCATACGAGCCGCGGCCGCTCTTCTTTGGCCGCCCGGCCTGCCTGCCCACCCACCATATCTCCCTGGCGCTGCTATCCCAATCGCCGGTCATCCTGGCGGCCTCCCGCCTGGAGGCGGACGGGCGCTATTACATTTCCGCTTCGCCGCTGATCGAGATGGACGCCTACCCCGACCGGAACGAAGAGCTGTGCCGCAACGCCGAAAAAGTGCTGGCTTACGGCGAAGACTTCATCCGCCGGGCGCCGCAGCAGTGGCTGGCCTTCCAGCCGGTCTGGCCCGAGGCGCTCCAGCAAACACCCGGCAATCCCCCGCCAGGCGAACCCACCGAACAGGAGTCGGCTGCATGAAGAATTCAACCCACCATACCCGCATCAACGATATCTTGCTGGGCTCGTTGGAGCGCCCGGCGCTGCACTGGCTGGCAGCTCACTCGCCGGCCTGGATGACGCCCGATCGCTACACCGCCCTCGGCGTGCTGGGCAGCCTGGTCACCCTGGCGGGCTACA
>CAZVRZ010000101.1:0-19585 GCA_964629965.1 uncultured Anaerolineaceae bacterium | reverse complement strand
CGTCGGCCACGTTCTGAATGCCGCGATCCGACGATTTCCAGCCCACCCACCAGTTAAAGTTGTCGGGCGTACCGACACGCCCGGTGAGAATTCGGGCGATCATGGTTTCCCGGCGGGGGAAAGTTCCCATCACATCGGCTACTGCTTCGGGCACCTTGGTAGGTTCAGGTACGGCAGTGACTTCTTTGATCACTTCTACGGTTTCGATAACCTTTTCCCCTTCCTTGATCACTTCCACGGTCTCAATGACCTTGATCGTCTGGGGAGTGGGCTGCACAACCGGAGCGGTTGTCGGCTGGGTGCAGGATGCGAGCAAAGCACCACCGGTACCGATGGCCAAGAACTTCATAAAATCGCGACGACTTAATTTACGAGACATTTCTTCCTCCGTAATAGATTGAATAACTTTTTAGAAACTTGTTGGTTATTGAATAGAATGGGAAAAGTATTTTTTATTTAACGATCGTTGACCTCCTGTCTCTTACCGGTTGTTTGAACCCGGGCCTGATCATAAATTTACCATTCCGACCATGAGACCGGAATGAACACAGAACAAGTTGTTAATGTGCAGGAACTGCTGCCACACACCTACAAAGGGTGCAAGAATCCCGGATCACCATCTTGGTGGGGATCACAAGCTGGTTATTTACGATCACATCTCCCTTCACTAAGCGGAGCACGGTCTCAGCCGCCAGCCTGCCCATTTCGGCAACGGATTGATCGACCGTCGTCAGGGGCGGGTTTAAATGGATCAAGTCGCTTAAGTTATCGAACCCCACCACCGAAACATCTTGCGGGATGCGCAGGCCTCGCTCGTAGGCTGCCCGGTACACGCCGACCGCGGTTGTATCGCTGGCGGCAAAAATGGCCGTGGGCGGGTTGTCCAAAGCGAACAACTCCCAGGCGCACACGTAACCCATATCATCGGTAAAATCGCCCACCCGGATCAAGGTTTCATCCATCTTAATGCCTGCTGCCGCCAATCCATCTTTATAACCCTGCAAGCGCTGCCGTCCGCTCACCAGCTCTAAGCGGCCTGCAATGTGGGCGATGCGGCGGTGCCCCAAGGCAACCAGGTAGCGCACCACATCCATGGCACCTTCCTGATTGGTGGAAATTATTCCCGGGCAATTGAAGTTCATATTACTGGGATCGATCATCACCAGGTTAGATACAGAAGTGAACTCGAAATCGGGCGGGGCCACCACGATGATCCCATCGGCGACGTTTCCATTGAGCAGCAAAACATGCCGCCGACCCTGGTCGGTGGTATCGTACTTATGGGTATCCCCCTTGGTAAAAATAAGCATATCATATTCCGAGTGGGCAATGACATGGTTGATCGCCCGGACAACCTCGATGCAGTAAGGCGTAGCCACATCCGGCAGCACCAGGCCAATCACATGGGTTTGGTGGCTGCGCATGCCCCTGGCAGCCAGGCTGGATTCATAGCCCAATTCGCGGATGGTCTGCTGGACTCTTTCGTACGTATCGCTGGCCACATCTACCTTCTCGTTGAGCACCCTGGAAACCGTGGACACCGAAACACCGGCAGCATCGGCAACCTCATGGATTGTGATGGATTTAGGGGTGCGTTTCATGTCATCGAAAGTGGCAGCCTTCAGAAAACATTACCGGTAACGTTACCGTTATCGTTATCGCTATCGTCACTGATAATTATTACGCATTATTAAACAAATGTCAATCGTTTCCAAGGCTTTCCCGAAAAACTCTCATCTTCGCCCCGAGACTCTCCCCCATTTGGGGGGCGTGGGCCTTGTTTCCTGGAGGGATGCCTGGGATCATCGAAGCAGGTGGTTGATTCTATATTTATTTGTGATTACCTCATCTGCTGATAGAATAGAGCCCAGACCAAATAACAATTTATCTGGAGTAACATATGGGTGGTATTGTCGCCGTAATCAATTTTGATGGAACCCCGGTTGACCCGCTGACGCTGCGGGCTATGGCAGAGCAATGCGCCTATCGCGGCCCAGACGGGATCCGCTACTGGATCCAGGGGAATGTTGGCTTTGCGCACCTGGCCTTGCATGCCACACCCGAAGCCATGCGGGAGAGGCAGCCGCTGCTCAATGAGGACGGGACACTCTGCCTGGCTGCCGATGCTCGCGTAGACAACCGCCCGGAATTGATCCATCTCCTAAACGCCAAAGGAATCCCGACCACGGCGGAGGCCACGGATGCGGATCTGATCCTGGCGGCTTACCACGTCTGGGGCGAGGCTTGCCCAACGCAGATCATTGGCGATTATGCTTTTGCCATCTGGGATGCAAAAGAACAGCGGTTGTTTTGCGCTCGGGATGCTTTTGGCATTAAATCCCTGCATTACGCTCGGGCCGGCGCAACACTGTGCGTGGCATCCGAGGCCCAACAGATCATCCAACATCCCCTCATTCCCCGCCGCCTGGATGAGGTGACGGTAGCAGATTATTTGGTTAACAATGTGAACGATGAGACGCGCACCATGTTCATGGATGTGCACAAAGTGCCGTCCGCACACATTCTTACTGCTGCTCAATCTAGTTTACAGACAAAACGGTACTGGGATATTGACCCAAATTTCCAGACGGTTCACCAAAATGACGAAGAGTATGCCGCTCACTTCCTGGAGATCTTCCAACGCGCTGTAGCCGACCGATTACGCACGCCGCCGGGTACCAACATTGGCATCACCATGAGCGGCGGGATGGACTCTACTTCCGTGGCAGCAGTCGCTCAGCAGATCATCAACAGCCAGTCCGGTCAGCCTCACCTGCTAGCCTGTTCCTATGCTTTCGATCAGTTGAAGGAATGTGACGAGCGCCAATACAGCCAGGCCATGGCGGACGAGTTGGGCATTGAGCTGATCTACATAATGGCTGAAAATTTCTGGCTTCTCGATGACAATGAGGCCCATATCCCCAGCCTGGAGACCCCCTTCGTAGTGGAGGAGTCGCTGTATCGCCATATTCTTGGTCTCTTCAAACAATACAATGCCAGGGTCTGGCTGACCGGGCATGGGGGAGACAGCCTGGTGGGTGGAAGCCCATTGATTTATGCCGACCGTGTTCAACGGGGCGACATCGCAGCTATCCCCGAAGTCGCCCGCCTCTACGGCCGCTTCAAGGCTCCCACTTCTGCACTCCTAAGAGAATACTGGGATCACTTTCTCGTGCCGCTTATTCCCGAATCGGTGATCCGTTTTTACCAAACCGTGAAAAAACCATCTCGTCTCGATCTTCCCAACTGGCTAGACACGAATTTTGCCAGGCGCACCCAGATAGCAAAACGTTTGATGAAATCGCCGGTACCCAAGCACTTTTCTGATCGCGCCCGCCAAGCCAACCTTCAACATTTAATCGCTCTGGGTGGCGTTGGGCGCGCTGTAAGCTTACTTGAGCGTATGTCCACTTGTTTTTGCCTAGAAGCGCGCCATTCTTTCCTGGACCGACGCTTAGCAGAATTCATCATGTCCATTCCCCCCGATCAAACCTACCGGACCGGCGTAAAAAAATATATTTTACGAACGGCCATGCATGGGATTCTTCCCGAGGTTGTTCGCAGGAGAGCCAACAAAACCAACTTCTGCGCTTATTTTGACCTGGGTTTAAGATATCAGGAAACCGAGAAAATCAAATCCTTGCTAGACAATCCTATACAGGCTCAACGAAACTTGATATACTTGCCCAAATTAATAAGAGGGTATGAAGACTATCTATCTGGAACGCAAAATATAGAACCAACCATGCTATGGGCTTTTATTACCCTAGAATTGTGGTTGAAGAAGTACGGTTCTCTGCTTTCATTATAGGAGATTAATTTGAGAAAACTTAAATTCAAATCGTATCCCACCCAAGGACCGGGTTCCTCCGATTTCGTAGTTATGAAAAGCTACCAGGCACCTCGCTTGACTGAACACGGAAATTTGCAGGATCTGACTTTGGGAGAAGGGAATAGGGGAAGTGATGACGCTGAAACTTCATCTTATTTCGGGAGCAAATCCATCATAGATGGCCCTATTCCCCCCGATATCCTTCCATAGCCCAATCATTCTAAGTTAGAAATCGTTCTGGATTCTTGCTTAAAAAGCCGGCGCCAAATTAGAGAGCGTTTACAACTGAGGCGCTCCTTATTATATGCCAAGAAAAATGAACGGGCTTTCAAATTGAATCAAGATGTATGACAAGCGACCCAGAGGGCAGTTCTTCACCGAAGATCTATCAGGTTTATGGGCTTGACCTGATCAGTGCGTATCCTTTTGCCAGCCGCTTGTATCGTAGGGTGGTCGAACCTGGTAGCAACAACTTATCCTTCCAATTGCTCTTTTATTGCACTCAATCCATCCCCTTTCCCGTTGACTGGGATAAGGGTCGGTTAATCTATTATTGGGGAAGCTACACTTCCAAGGGTGAAAAGTGGAACAGGCTGTATCGTTTCGACACCTTTGATGTATTGCGGCTCGCATCGGACGCCGACTTTTATATCAGTTCCAATCGAATTGACTGCCATCTGCGCAATCCGGCCTATCGAACTTCTATGGAACTCGATTTGCTGGGCACAGTTTTGGTTTATTGGTTGGAGCGACGGGGATCTCCGGCATTGCACGCCTCCGCCGTGGAGATTGACGGCCGGACTGCCGCCTTTCTTTCCGACAGCGGCAACGGCAAGAGTACGTTAGCGGCTGCCTTTATGCAAGCCGGTGCGGCTTTCCTCACAGATGATATTCTCCCGGTGGAACAGCAAGCAGGCATATTTTGGGGGTTCCCCGGTTTGCCCCAGGTCAACTTTTGGCCGGATCAGGCCGCTTATTTCACGGATAACGAAGCAGATTTTGAGAGAGTAGTTCCCGAAGCAGCTAAAAAACGTCTGCCTATCGAGGCGGTTGGTGGCGTGTTCTGTGATCAGAGGCAGCCCCTGGCAAGTATCTACATTCTCAGTCAATCCGGTCTATCCCTCAATCGTACCAGGGTTGAGATCATTCCGGTTCCACCGGCCGAGGCAGTAATTGAGTTGGTCCGCTATTCTTTTATTACTCCTGCGTTTTTTGGGGGGTTGGGCTGGCAGGCGCGCCGCCTGGATTTTTTTGCCCGCCTGGTGCAGCAGGTTCCTGTGCGCCGTCTTGTTTACTCGGCCGGTTTCGAACACCTGCCCTATGTGATAGAAGCTGTTTTGCACGATCTGCAAGACCAGCCTCGCCAACAATAACCTCAATCGATCATTTGCCATTTCTAATAAATCAAAGGCCAGTGCGCCCTGTCCGGGACGATCACTGGCCTTTTTGTTATTAATTTTCCAGGCATCAAAAACGGGCGCCCGGATCAGAATACTCTAGGGTTGTACCTGGCACGAGCTTGCGGGCACACCCTCTCCCTCGCCGCCCAGGTAGAGCACCCAGGCATTCTCAGCGGAAGAGAAGTTCCGTCTATTGATATATGCCTGGTCCAATGCCTGGTTGACTGTCATACCCGTACCCTGGTAGATCCCTGTGCCCATCAATCCGCTCAAAGTAGCAGCATTATCCTGGCCATTCCAGGCTGCATTGATCTCAGCAGTCAGCAGGAACTTGAGATATCTGGCATTCACACCGTCCAGATCGCCGATACCCATTTTCGTAGTACCGTTGTTTTTCTTTAGAATGGTAACCGCCTGCTCAACAGTCAGAGAGTTAAAATGTTGGGTGTGTGAGACCAAACCCAAGAAGGTTGCTTCTGACATATGATTCTTGTAGTTCTTCCAGAAACCAGGTGTGCGGATGTAACTGCAGAAATCCACCTGAAGAAAACCGAAGTCGTATGTCAGCACGTTGTCAATCGTGACTGTGTTCATCTGTGTATTTCCACCGGTAGTAGAAGACAAACCCACCAGTGCGCCTCCAGCATTGAAATTACTGGAGTTGACCTGCACGCTGTAAGTACCTGCATCTACTTTGAAAGTGTAATTCCCGTTGGCATCCGTAATCGCAGTAGCGAGGGGGTAATCGTATGCGCCTATCAGGGTGACGCTCACTCCTGGAATGCCCGGCTCTCCATCATCCTGGATCCCATTCCCGTTGAAGTCATTCCAAATGGTATCGCCCACGATATAAGGATGAAGAACCGGAACGTCGGCAGGCGTGCCATCTTCACGCACAAAGCGCAAGTCGTAGGTGGGATGCCAGGCATTTAAATTCGTTAAATCTAATCCATTGACACGAATGTGATAAGTACCGGCCGGCAGCATCCCATCAACCTGATGATCCGCAGGAGTATTGGCATCTGAGGAGATGATGAATCGCTCCCACTCGGAGTTGCCCGAAGGATTAGCGTTGTGATATTCATTCCCGTCAGGGTCAATCACATCATAGGTAATGGATGGGGATCGCCTATACCTGGGAAGTCTATTATCATCAGCCGGAGCACCGGTTGCATAGACTTGTCCTTCAGGGCCTCTGATCACCTGCCCTAAGGGATTCCGACATAGTTCTGTGGAGGATACGTTGCCCTCCGGAACGTCAGAAATTCCAATAGCCCAAGAAGGGATCCCTACATCGGACGTATCTGGGTCGTTGGTATCATACACGCTGCAATCATAGGAACCATAGTCCATATCTCCATCGTAAATTTCAAAAGAAGGAATGGGAACGGGTACAGTAAAATATAAATCCCAAGTGCCATCGAAGGTGGTAGGAAGTTCCCACGTAGCTGGATCGAGTTTCCAAACACCTTGCGGATATATAATATCAGTTTCTGCCTGGGATAATAAGGGAACTGCGTAGGCAAAAGAATGGTTGGTGGACATTTCGATGGGCGTATCCGAGCGGATCTTGAAGTTACTCCATGTTTTGACTGTGGAGGCGTCTGGAAGATCGATGCGCAGGCTATAAAAATAATCACCACTCGGCGCCTGCGCCCGGGCATCCTGAGCAATGGTCAGGTCAGTCCAGTCATTGTTAGCCATGCTGCTGCCAGACCATTGCTGAAGCAGTACCAAATCGGATTCAACATTGGTAGGATCGGCATAGAGCGTATAGATCAACGCGATAGAACCTTGATCCCAAATACCCGATGTATCCCCATCAAAGATGCCAATCTGAAAGGAAGGCATCGCTTGGGGAGCGGCGATTTTGATATAGATCGTCTGTCCAGCCAGCGTCGAATAACCGATGCTTGCAATGGAAAGCATGCGACCATCCGTAGTATTGCATGATGGAAGACATTCATGCATGCCTTCCGCCGCTGCCGGCTGGGTGGCGATTCCCAGCGAGACGACCAGGATGGCGATCAGGGCTACCAGGCTCAAAACGTATTTTAGAGTTTTCATTGTCCAATTCCTCCTTGGGTACAACAAATGATCCGAAACAAATACCGATAAAAATTTTAGAGAAAACGATTATGGTTGATCTTCACACCGATGGTGTATACCCCGCGCCCGGTTTTGTCGATGCGCACCACATCTCCGTTCACCGCGATCAAGGGCGCTTTGCTTGCGCCAAGCGGTCCTGTGGACGAGCAGCGAAACAGGACAAACATTTCTTTGCCTGGCTGGCACTCCGAATTCGACTCGATGCACAGCCCGATCGCGCTCATGTTGGTCAGGGTCGCTTTGGTGCGGAACTTCTGACCGTTTTCATCTAAACCTTGGATAATGGCTGGATAAGAACAATTGATCCGCGGCTTTGTCCGGCGGTCTGCAACCTGGTTGGTCGATGAAGATGTTTCCATAATTACCTTTTCCTTGCTTCCAAAGAAACTTCGCTTATTGATCGCTGGCATTATAGCAAACCTCCCCCGCAGACGCCGATAAGCCCCATAGGTAAGAACGCCTCATTTTTCCAGGTCGCAATAGGATTAAAGTCCTAGTCTCACCGGCACAATTGTGCCGGTGAGACTAGGCAATTTCCATCATCTTCACTCGGGGATTTGGGCCAGGCCGTTTTGATAGGCGTAGATCACCAGTTCCAGGCGATCCGAGACCCTCAGCTTCCGATAGATCGATGTCAGGTGGTGCCGGACGGTCACTTCGGAGAGGAAAAGCTGGTCGGCAATCTGCTGGTTCTTGAGTCCCTCGCCCACCAGGGCAATGATCTCCCGCTCGCGCCCGCTGAGCTGCGCAATCCTGGCGGCCTCTGGGTTGTCCACCACCGGCGTCTCGCCGCGCGTCTTTTGCATAATAAAATTCGCCATCAAAGAGCGATCCAGCCAGACTTCACCGCTGTGCACCTTTTCCACCGCTTTGTAAAGGATTTCGGGAGTGATTTGTGTCTTGAGGATGCCCACTACGCCATTTTTGATCGCCTGGAGTTGGTGCAGTTGGTCTTCTACAGAGGTGATCAAAACGATGCGCGACTTTGCCGAAACGGCCAACAGCTCCGAAAAATAATCGGGTTCCAACGGGTCAGCCGGGTTCTCGTGTACCAGGATGATGTCCGGCGCTTCTTTACCAGCCAGCTCCAGTGCCTGCACCCTGTTCCCCGCCTGGGCAATCACGTTCAGGCCGGGCTCGCATTCCAACAGCAGCTTCACACCGGCGCGGGCAATGGCATCGGTGTTCAGGAGCAAGATGCGGATTTTATCAGAAGGTATGTTTATCATGCCAATCGCTGCCCCCAAACTTTATTAATGGATATCGAATTCCACCACCCGCCCCAGCGGCGGCTTTACCCTGAGGAGCTCCCCGTACAGGCTGCACAGCCGTTGGGCAATTTGCTTCCAGGAATATTCCTGCGCCACGGCCGCGGCCTGTTCTCCCATTTTCCGGCGCAGTTCCGGCTTGCTCAGCAGGTCGGTCAGGCGGTCTGCCAGCGCTGCCGGGTCACCCACCGGGATGGTGAAGCCCGTCTCGCCATCCCGCACCAGGAAGGCCAGCCCGCCCACGCCCGAGGCCACCACCGGCGTACCACAGGCCATGGCTTCCAGCGCCACCATGCCAAAGGACTCGTAATGAGAAGGCACCACCACGGCTTCGGCTGCCGAGTAATAGTAAGGCAGCGTATCCTGGCTGCGCTTTCCCAACATCGCCACCAGGTCTTGCAAGCCATACTGCTCGCGCAGCGCTTGCAGGCGGCGCATCTCAACGCTCATCGTTTCCGGCGACACATCCGGCTCGCCGCCGATCACCGATAAGCAGAAGGGGTTCTTATCCCAATCGCCGCGCCGGCGCATCAAGGCAATCGCCTCCAGCAAGATGTCCAGGCCCTTCAACGGCTCGATGCGCCCCACGAAGAGCAGCGTCCGGTCGCAAGGCGGCAGACCAATATATTCGCGCGCCTCATCAGCCGGGATGGGATAAAACCGGCACACGTCCACCCCCGGCGGGATCACCGTGATCTTCTGCGAATCCGCCTGGTACAAGAACTGCAGTTGGGCCAGCTCGGCCGGCGTGGCTGCCACGATGCGATCGGCGGCGCGCAGCACCTGGCGCTCGCCTTCAACGCGGTACGGCCCCTCCATTTCACCGGCAGACTGCGCCACGCGGTTCTTCATTTCGCCCAGCGTGTGGAACATGTGCACGATCGGCGTCTGCCAGGTTTCTCGCAATTGCAGGGCTGCCACTCCCGACATCCAATAATGGCTGTGGATCAGGTCATACTGTATTTCTTTGCTGCCAGCAAATTGCTGCACACCCTGCACAAATTCCGGCAGGTACCCGGCCAGCTCCTGCTTGGGCAGCGGCACTTCCGGCCCGGCCGGCACATGCACCACCCGGTTGCCAAACCCCAGGTCGTGCAGCACGTGCGGCACGTGCTCATCCTGCGAGCGGGTGAACACATCCACGTGCACACCGAGCTCGCCCAGCTTGCGGGTCACCTCGCGCACGTACACGTTCATGCCACCCGTATCCTTGCCCCCCAGGGTGGCCAACGGGCAGGTGTGATAAGACAGCATGGCGATCTTCAATTGATCCATAGTGGTAGTATAACAGCAAACCGCCAAAAGGATTTTGATCAAATCTGCCAGATGATCGAAAATAGCTTGCTATTTTAAGGTTACCCTTGGTATAATCTTCGCCGCACGCGCCACCGTAGCTCAGCTGGCAGAGCAAGCGTTTCGTAAACGTTAGGTCAAGGGTTCAAATCCCTTCGGTGGCTCTATTTTATTCAATACCGCATCTGCAATTGGGGTTTGGGGTATTGCAAGGTAGCTTTGCTACCTTGCAATACCCCAAATTCGTTTTTCTCCCCCGCCCGGCGGGCGGGGGTCGGGGGGTGGGCGCACAGAACTTTCGGTTTAAGAAAGTCTGGGCATACGAGTAAGGGCCGTATTCTATAATAATTCTTTCTCGGTTATAATCTACCCATGCCGACACAAAACGCTCCGCTCGTCTTGGGCATTGCCGGGGGATCTGGCTCGGGGAAGACCACCGTGGCCAACGAATTATTAAATCGAGTAGACCGCAAATTCATCGCCTTCCTGGCGCACGACTCGTATTACAAAGACCTGACCGGCCTGCCGCCCGTGCAGCGCGCCGAAATCAATTTCGACCATCCCGATTCCCTGGATACCGAACTATTGATCCAGCACGTGCAGCAGCTCAGGAACGGGCAGGCCGTCGAAGTGCCCGTCTACGATTTTAAGAACCACAATCGCACTGCCGAAACCATCCACATTGACCCGCAGCCCATCATCCTGGTCGAAGGCATCTTGATCTACACCGATGCCCGCCTGCGCGCCTTGTGCGATATGAAGGTTTTCGTGGATACCGACGCCGACCTGCGCTTCATTCGCCGCCTGCAGCGCGACATCACCGAGCGCGGCCGTTCCAGCGATTCGGTCATCAAGCAGTACCTGACCACCGTGCGCCCCATGCACCTGGAATTTGTGGAACCATCCAAACGATATGCCGACATTATCATTCCCGAAGGCGGCTTTAACACCGTGGCCATGGATATGATCGTCGCCCGTATCCAGACGCTCTTACGTGAAAGGCTAAACCCATGAGCGATACTACCGAACTTGCCCTGCAGATCCACCAACTGGTCTCTCCCTGCTTCCTGCCCGATGCGCCCGGCGCCGCCATCCTGGCCGTGCGCGGCGACCAGGTGATCTTCCGCCAGGCCTACGGCATGGCCAACCTGGAGTTGGGCGTTCATATGCAGCCGGAGATGATCTTTCGCCTGGGCTCCATCACCAAGCAGTTCACCGCCGTCTCGATCCTGATGCTGCTGGAAGAAGGCAAGCTGTCGCTAGACGACCCGGTCACCCGCTTTTTGCCGGACTTCCCGGCCCACGATGCGCCGCCTACCATCCGCCACCTGCTCACCCACACCTCCGGCATCGTCAGCTTTACCGACCTGACCGAATTCCTGACTGCAATACGCACAGACCTGCCCCTGGCAGAAAACATCGCTTTGTTCAAAGACAAGCCACAGGTGTTCCCGCACGGTGAACGCTGGGCGTATAACAACTCGGGCTTTGTCCTGCTGAGCGCGGTCATCGAGGCCATCTCTGGCCTCACCTATGCGCAGTTCCTGGCCGAGCGCATCTTCTCTCCCCTCGGCATGGCCCACACCAGCTACGATTTCACCGAGCAGATCATGCCACACCGGGTTCCAGGCTATACCAGGAACGCAGACGGCTGGGCCAACGCCGCCTTCATGAGCATGACCCTGCCGCTGGGCGCCGGTGCGCTGGTCTCATGCGTCGATGACCTGGCCAAATGGAACGCCGCCCTGCTGGCGGGGAAAGTGCTGCGCGGCGAGACGCTCGAACAGGCCTTCGCACCCTGCCGCCTGAACGACGGCAGCCTGTACGGCTACGGCTTTGGCTGGGGCCTGGCCTCTTATGAAGGAAGCCGCATCGTCGAACACGGCGGCGGCATCAACGGTTTTGTCACCTTTGCCCTCAGCATGCCCGCAGAGCAGATCTTCGTCGCCATCCTGACCAACAGCGAGACCGGCGAGAGCAAGCCCGGCCAGTTGGCCTTCAAGATCGCCGCCTTGCTGCTGGGCAAGCCCTACCAGGAACCGCCCGCCATCACCTTGAGCGCCGAGGACTTTGCGCCCTGCCGCGGCGTTTACGAGCTGCGCCCAGGCTGCGATTGGCTGGTCTTCCAGGAAGAAGGCCAATATTTCTTTGAAACCGTGGAGGCCGGCCGGGGCGAGATCCTGCCCTGCGCGGTGGATGAGTTCTTCTTCAAAGACGACTCACTCCACCGGCTGCGCTTCATCAAGAACGAAGCCGGCCAGGTCGAACGACTCGAAGCATCTTCCCGCTTCGCCATTCCACAATGCGCCGTTCGCACTGAGCGCCCCCTGCCCTCCAAGCCCGCCGTGGTTGCCGTCGAACCCGCCGTTTTGCAAGCCTGCGCCGGCGTGTACGAGATCGGCCCCGGATTCACCCTCGCCATCACGGTGGCCGGCGATCACCTGCTGCTGCTGCCCACCGGCCAGCCTGCGCTGGATATTTTCCCCGCAAGCAACAGTCGGTTCTTTGCCCTCAAGGAGCCGGTCGCCCTGGAATTCCTGCCCGACGAACAAGGCCGTCCTCAAAGCATGGTCGTGACCAGCGGCCCGCGTCAATTCCCCGCCCGCCGGTCAGGTTCTGCCTGATCGAGCTTATCTTATCCCCTTAAGGAGTATCAACATGTCCCCTCAACAATGGTCCAATCCCCCCGCCATGGAGATCGACGCCAAGAAATCCTACAGCGCCGTAATCCACACCGAAAAAGGCGATATCACCATCCAACTGCACGCCGATAAAACGCCGCGCACGGTGAATAACTTCGTCTTCCTGGCCCGCCAGGGTTTCTACGATGGCGTCATCTTCCATCGCGTGATCAAGGATTTCATGGCGCAGTGCGGAGATCCCACCGGCACCGGCCGCGGCGGTCCCGGCTACCGCTTTGCCGATGAGTTCCACCCCAGCCTCAAGCACGACAAACCCGGCATTCTCTCGATGGCCAATGCCGGCCCCGGCACCAACGGTTCGCAGTTCTTCATCACCCACATTGCCACGCCCTGGTTGGACAACAAGCACACCGTCTTCGGCCAGATCACCGCGGGCATGGACGTGCTGATGGCGATCAAACCGCGCGATCCCATGCGCCCCGAGTATCCTGGAGTCAAAGTCACCTCCATCACCATCCAGGAACAGTAACCGAACATGCCAGGTCAAACCAACCTCAAGCGGTATGGCCTGGTATTGGCACGTATCCTCGCGCTGGTGGCGGTCATCGCCATCAGCGTTTATATTTACAGCATTCGCGACCAGGCCGAGCAATTGGCAGTCTACGGCTACCCGGGCATCTTCTTGTTGTCTTTCCTGGCCTACGCCACCGTCATCCTGCCCGCGCCGGGATTGGCAGTGGTCTTCAGCATGGGAGCAGTCTTCAACCCGTTGTTCGTGGCGCTGGTGGCAGGGGCCGGCGCTGCCCTGGGTGAGATCGTCGGCTACCTGGCCGGCTTCAGCAGCCAGGTGGTGGCCGAAAAAGCCGGCATCTACGCCCGCCTGGAGGCTTGGATGCGGCGCCGGGGCGACCTGACCGTCTTGCTGCTGTCCGCCATCCCCAACCCCTTCTTCGACCTGGCCGGGGCGGCCGCGGGCGCCTTGAAAATGCCCGTGCCCAAGTTCCTGTTCTGGTGCTGGATCGGCGAAACGCTTAAGATGCTGTTCTTCGCTTACACCGGCGCACAAATGCTGAAGTAGGTGGGAGAATCGCATTGAGAGCGATTTTCCCCAGAAGATGAATGACATGGGGGATATGGGTGGGATAACAGTCCCGCCCATATCCCCCAAACCCCCTTATCGGATGAAACGTATTATCTAGAGTCGTGCTATACTAGAATCTGTGTATGCATGGGGTGTTCTTGCCAATTCATACACACAAAACCCTCCCGGAGTATGCGCGTGAGCCAGGAAGCCGCCCCCTATCTGACCGATCCCGAAGGTAACCGCCATGTATTGAACCGCCCCGATATCCGCGTCGGCCGGGCGGTCGATAACGAGCTGGTCATCACCAGCAAACGCGTCTCGCGCTTGCACGCTCACATCTACAACCAGGGCCGGCGCACTTTGCTCGAAGATCTCAACAGCGTCAACGGCACCTTCCTCAACGGCGAGCGGATCACCGGGCCGGTTTTCCTGCGCGACGAAGACCGCCTGCAGATCGGCGAGCTCGAATTCACCTTTCACGATCCTGAAACCACCACCCGAGACACACCCTTCCCAGAGCTGGAGATGAATATCGAGGCCGGCCTGGTGAAAGTGGACCGCCGCATCGTCAGTCTCTCCGCCAAGGAGTTTGCCCTGCTGGCCTACCTGTTCACCCAACGCGGCAAGGTCTGCTCTAAGGATGAGATTGCCCACTCGGTGTGGCCCGATTACCAGGAAAGCGTTTTCGATTACCAGATCGAAAACCTGGTGCGGCGCCTGCGCACCCGCATCGAGATCGATCCAACCAACCCGCAGCTCCTGCTGACGGTGCGCGGGCTGGGATATAAGCTGGTTACTCAAAGTGGTGAAGAGCAGGGCAACGAATAATTCGTCCTGATCATAAACTCATCGATTCCCATTAGCTCACTGTTAGCTTGCGGATAGGTATCAAAAGGGGTGGCATGGTATCATCGCAGCATGGAGATAACACTTGTGGCCCCGCAATCTTTAGAAGGACAAACTCTCGGAAAGTACCGCGTTCTGGAAGCTTTGGGACGCGGCGGCATGGCCCAGGTCTACCGGGCTTACCACCCCAGCCTGGAGCGTTACGTTGCCATCAAACTGCTGCGCTCTGACCTGATCGAAGAAGAAGAGTTCCTGGCGCGCTTCCGCCGTGAAGCCCGGGCAGTGGCTGCCCTGCGCCACCCTCACATTGTGCAGGTTTTTGACTTCGATGTGCAGAACGACCAGTATTACATGGTCATGGAACTGCTGGAAGGCAACACGCTCAAAGCGCTGCTCAACCACTATCGCACCAACAACGAGACGCTGCCCTGGGGCCACATGGTGCGCATCCTGCTGGATGTGCTGGACGGGTTGGGATACGCCCACAGCGAAGGCATCACCCACCGCGATATCAAGCCCGCCAACATCATGCTCACCCGCCGCGGCCAGGGCGTGCTGACGGACTTCGGCGTGGCCCAGATCGTGGGCGGCACGCAGTACACCGTCTCCGGCGCTCTGATGGGCACGCTGCACTACATGGCTCCCGAGCAGGGCCTGCACGGCAAGTGCGACAGCCGCAGCGACCTGTATTCTCTGGGCGTGGTGATGTACGAAACGCTCACCGGGCGGCCTCCCTTCGACGCCGATACCCCGCTGGCCATCCTGCTGAAGCACCTCAACGACCCGCTGCCGCTGCCGCACGTCATCGATCCCAGCATCCCCGAGTGTCTCGAGCGCGTGGTGCTCAAGGCGCTCGCCAAGCAGCCCGAAGAGCGCTACCCAGACGCCGCCGCCATGGCAGCCAGCCTGCAGCAGGCCGCCCAGGAAGCCGGCGTTGCCATCAGCTCTTCTGCCGAGCTGGCCGCCATCCTGGCCAGCGCCTCGGGCGGGACCAGCCCACAGTCCACCCGCCCGGCGGCCCAGCCAGGTGGGCAGCCGGCACCCGTTCCGGGGCCCGACACCGCCGAAAGGATCGCCGTGTATTCCGGCGCCGCCAGGCAAAACATCCCCGACCCCAGCTTTGCCGCCGATGACACCGCCAACCTGCCGCCCATCGAGCTGCCGGAAACAAGAACAGCCGCCATGCCCGAGACGGTCCAGGGCATCTCGCCCGCAGACCTGGATAAGCTGGGCGAAAACCTGAACGGCCTCGGCCAGGGATTGGGCAGCTTTGGCAATAAGTTCTCCTGCCGCCTGAAAGAACGCCTGGATGAGCATCGCCCCAGCCTGAGCAGGCTGCCCATGCCCGGTATCGCCCAGGCAGTGCTGACGGCTGTCTTTTTGATGGTGTTCATCAACATCCTCGCCATCTTCGTGGAAGCCAACGGCTTATCGATCTTTGAGCACGGTTGGCCGATGGAATTGACCCTGACCGGCATGCTCCTGTCTGCCGTGATGATCGGAACCACTTCTCCCTGGCTGCTGGTGCCCATCGGTATCCTGCTGGGCAATGGTCTCCTGCTGGGCTACTATAACTTCACCGGCGCCTGGTTCATGTGGGCCTTCCTGTGGCCGATCGAGCTGCTGCTGCTCTACCTGAGCATCCGGGTACCCTTCTGGCTGACCCGCCAGGGCCGGGATTATCAATGGGTCATCCGCCCGCTGGGTTACCTGTTCTTCCTCATCGGTCTGTTTGCCAGCAGCCTGATCACCGGCCTGGCTTTTATCATCGCTCTCTTTCGTCTCTAGCGACCATATTTACGGAGGTTTGTATGAAACGCTTTGTGTCTGTCTTTTTTGGAATCGGCCTGATGTTGTTGGGAGGCCTGGCGCTGTTCGGCAACCTGGCCCTGCCAGTGTTCGGTCTGCGCCCAGTTTGGTGGCAGTTCTGGCGGCTGTGGCCGTTGGCCGTGCTCGGGTTGGGCGCCTTCCTGGGTTTTCTGCCCTTCGTTTCTCTCAAGAATCGCGGCCTGGGCGCCTTGTTCATCCCCGCCCTGCCCATCCTGTCTGTCGGCGGCCTGCTGATGTTCTGCAGCCTGTTCGATCAGTGGAGCATCTGGAGCATCGCCTGGCCGGCCATCATCCTGGCAGTCGCCCTGGGGTTCGTCTTCGCCGCCGTGCACATGCGCACCATCTGGCTGGGCATCCCCGCCATTTTGATTGGCCTGAACGGCCTGGCGCTGGGCTTCTGCGCCCTGACCGGCCTGTGGGAAGCCTGGTCGGTGCTCTGGCTGGTCGAGCCGCTCGCCATCGGCCTGGTTCTGCTGCTGACCGCCATCGCCACCCGCTCGAGCGTCCTCTTCCTGATCTCCGGGCTGGTATGCGCCTTCACCGTGACCCTCTTCCTGGGCCTGACCTCTTACCTGACCATCGGCCGCTGGGATATCTTCCGCAGCCTGTACAACCTGGCCGGCCCGGCCCTGCTGATTGCCATCGGCGGGCTGCTGCTGATCGCCACCCTGCTCCCCCGCCGCCGCACGGCATAAAAGAACTTCTTCATTCAGCAAACAGCCCATCGCATGCGGTGGGCTGTTTGGTTAAGTCTACAATCTTTGCACCAATAGCAAACAGGGGTTCTGCGGGTCCCACATCTCCTTGAATTCCTCTAACGGGCGGAAGCCCATCGCCAGGTAAAAAGCACGCGTCTTTTCATAACCCGGGTCGGGGCGCGCCGGAGACAGCGTCTTCACCTGCAAGTATTCCACTCCCTCGCCGCGCAGGTACTGGATCGCCGCCTGCACCAGGCTGCGCCCGGCCCCGCTGCGGTGCATGTGTTGGCGCACGCCCATCACGTAGATCTCGGCCGATTCGGGAAAATGCTGCTTGAGGCTGAGAAAGCCGATCACCTGTCCGTTCGCGCTGGCCAGAAAGGTGGGCAGGTGCTCCACCTCCCGCACGTACGCCATGATCGACGCCTCGATGCCAAACCACTCTGGCAGGGCGCGCAGCACCGCCTCGCACTCAAGCGAGGCGCCGGATAAAGGGCCTTCGATCACAACATCGATCATTCTC
Organism: uncultured Anaerolineaceae bacterium; assembly: GCA_964629965.1. GTDB lineage: Bacteria > Chloroflexota > Anaerolineae > Anaerolineales > UBA4823 > CAZVRZ01. Next base: position 2,060 of record CAZVRZ010000101.1, on the reverse strand, counting down.
CTGCTCCAAGATAAAGTCGGCGTTTGGTGTATCTCCACTTGATTCTACTATTGATTTAAGGATATACTTAACCTTAATCCAAAAGGGATAAGAAATGACCTTTCGCAATGTTGTTGCGAGGGGGTTGTATACAACTCAGCGCTCTTTGTGACAGCCTGCCCAGAGCGAAGCAACCCCCTCCGCATTCGGGTGAGATTGCTTCGCTTCCATTCGCAGAAACTGCTCAGGGCAGGCGCTCGCAATGACAAACATAAAGTTAAGGAAAGGATTGGGCCGCCTCATGATCTTGTGCGTCACGCCGAACCCAGCCATCGATCATATCAAGATCGTCCCCAATTTCCAGCAAGGGCGCGTCTGCCGCGCCGTCACGCTGCAAGTGACCGCCGGCGGCAAGGGCATCAACGTGGCACGCGCCATCCAAACGTTGGGCGGGCAGGCCCACTGCGCCGCCTTGTTGGGCGGTGCGGCCGGCCAGATGCAAGCCGAGATGCTGGCCCAAGAAGGCATCCCCGGCGATTGGACCTTGATCCAGGGTGAAACGCGCTCGGCCACCATCATCGTCAATCCCGGCAACGGCGAAACCACCGTGGTCAACGAAATGGGCCCCGAGATCATCCTGCCGGATTGGGAGCGCTTCGAGATCAGCATCCTGCGCCTGGCGCGCCAGGCCAAAGCCATTTGCCTGTGCGGCACGCTGCCGCCGGGCGTGCCTGCGGGCTTGATGGCCAGCCTGGTGTACGCCCTGAGCAGCCTGCAGTACCCCATCTGGCTGGACACCAGCGGCGAGACGCTGCGCACTGCCTTCCAGGCGCGCCCCAAGGTGATCAAGGTCAACGGCGAGGAGGCCGCCGCGCTCTTGGGCGGCGGCGGCGAGATCGATGACGCCGTCAGTGCAGTCCAGGCGGCGCGCGCCTTGCAGCGCCAGGGCATCGAACAGGTGGTGCTCACCCTGGGCAAGCTGGGGGCAGTCTCGGTCAGCCAGCAGGGCGCCTGGTATGCTCACCCGCCAGAGACGCGCCTGATGTGCACCACCGGCAGCGGCGACTCGTTCCTGGCCGGACTGATGCTGGGCAGGCTGTCTGGTTTGACCGAAGCAGAAGCGCTGCGCCAGGCCGTAGCCGCCGGCACGGCCAACACCCTCACCGTGGGCAGCGCCTGCTTCACCAGGGAAAATTTCAACAGCGTCCTGGCCGGCGTCCAGGTCGAGCCGGTTCCCTGACCTCCCCCCTCACTTCTTCTGTGTATAATGCTCCTGCAGGCTGCGATAGTGCAGCTCCTTTTGCCCCAGCGCCCTGATCGCCGCCACCGCAGCCGCGGCCGCCGATAAGGTGGTCAGCAAAGTCACCTCCACTGCCGTGGCCGCCTCCCGGATCTGTGCCCCGTCCGAGTGGGCGTTCGGTCCCAGCGGCGTATTCAGCACCAGGTTCACCTGCCCGTTGCGGATCAGGTCTACCACGTGCGGCGAGCCCTGCGAAACCTTGTTGACCGTCTCCGCCTGCAGCCCAGCCCGGCGCAGCGTCTCAGCCGTGCCCGGCGTGGCGTACAAGCCAAAACCCATGCGCTGCAGGTCGCGGGCGATCTTCAGCGCGGCCCCCTTGTCGTAATCGTTGACCGAGATCAGCACGTTGCCCTTCAGCGGCAGCGGCGTGCCGGCCGCCAACTGCGACTTAGCAAAAGCATGCCCAAAGTGCGAAGCGTGCCCCATCACTTCGCCGGTGCTGCGCATTTCGGGCCCCAGCACGGCATCGCTGCCGGGCAGTTTCTTGAACGGCAAGACCGCCTCTTTGACGAAGAACCCGTCCACCCGCGGCTCGTTCAACACGCCCAATTCGGCCAGCGTCTTGCCCGCCATCACCTGCGAAGCCGTCCAGGCCAGGTTCAGCCCGGTGGCCTTGCTGGCGTAGGGTACGGTGCGCGAGGCGCGCGGGTTGACTTCCAGCACATACACAATATCATCTTTAATGGCAAACTGCACGTTCATCAGGCCGCGCACGCCCAAAGCCAGGCCCAGGCGCTCGGTATATTCGCGCAGCACGTTCTGGTGGTAGGCGCTCACCTTG
>CAZVRZ010000100.1:0-19653 GCA_964629965.1 uncultured Anaerolineaceae bacterium | reverse complement strand
TTCTGTCCTCCTCCACAGTGCGCGAGATCGCTTCTCTCGGCGGAGATGTTCGTAGCATGGTTCCAGAACACGTGGAAGCCGCCCTGCGCGCTCGTATTCGAGAGCTTGGGGAAGGGCAACAGGTAGTTCCCACAACCTCTTTGCGCGATTAACATTGATTGCTGTTGACGGTTTTTACTTTTCGGTGTAATCTTAGCATGAATATTGCAACATATCTTGTGGAGGAAAGCCATGGATATCTTACATCTGATTGACCGACTGGAAGAACTGCTCAATGAGAGCTGGTCCTTTCCACTTACCCATAACGTGATCGTGGATGAGGATCGCATCCTGGATATCATCGATCAGATGCGCGTCGCAATTCCAGACGAAGTTAAAAAATCTCAGCAGATTTTGGCGCAGCGCGACCGCATCCTGGCGCAGGCCCAAGAAGAAGCCAATCGCACCCTGGCATTGGCCCGCGATAAAAGCGAGCAGTTGGTCGAACGCGACGCGATCACCCAGGCGGCTCATGGTCGCGCAGAAGAGATCATCGCCCAAGCGCAAAAGGATATTGTTACCATCCGCCTGGATGCCGATCAATACGTTCTGGATACATTAACCGGCCTGGAAGTTGAAATGGATCGCGCCCTCTCCCAGGTACGCAATGGCATCCATGTTTTGCAACGTTCTACTTTCGATTCCGAAAAATCAACCGTCGAGGTGGATGCAGCCGAAGAAAATGCCTGAAAGTACGGATGACAACATACCGCCCTGAGATAGGGCGGTTTTGTTTTTAAGGTAAAATTGGGATATGAACACAGCCAAGCGTTCCACAATCACCCGGATCCCGTTGGCGCGTCAGAAAGTCTTTCTCGCGCGCTGCGTGTGGATACTGACCCTGGTGCTCGTCTACACCTTATTCGCCTTATCGGTGCCCACCCGCATGGCTGCCCTGGTCTCCATGCCATTGGTGGAAAGAACTGCACTGATCGACACCCTGCAGATCTCCATTCAAATTTACGTCTTCTACCGGCTTGGGCTGGAATTACTCATCCTGTTGTTCTACACCGCTGTCTCCGCATTGATTTTCTGGAGCCGTTCAGAAGATTGGATGGCAATCCTGGTATCCGTGGCCCTGATGACCTTTGGCGCCGCCATCCTGGATGGGATGGATTCGCTTTCTCGGATGCAGCCTGCCCTTTCCAACCTGATCATGTTCATTAATGGCATTGCCATCGCCTCATCCTTGCTGGTGTTATATATGTTTCCCAATGGGAAATTTACTCCCCGTTGGACGCGTTATCTCACCTGGGTATGGCTTGCCTGGCTGTTGGCTTATGCCCTCTTCCCTTTCAAAGCGACCGACATCAACAGTATGTCGCCAGTGATGAAATTCTTTACCTACATGATTTCCACCGATCCCGGGATCGTCTCTCGCGGGCTGAGAATACTCCGTGATACCAGCCTCTACCTGGTGCTGGCAGCCTGGTTCGGCAGCGGAGTGTTCGCTCAAATCACCCGCTATAAACACCACGCCACACCCGCCGAACAACAGCAATCCAAATGGGTTGTCGTCGGTATCAGCGTCGCCTTCCTGGGTTTCTTTGCCTACAACCTGCCCCTCTTGTTCGTAAATGCCTTGAAAGAACCTGGATGGGCGCATCTTATCTTCACCCTGGTGGGAGAACCGATCTATACCTTTGCCATATTGCTGGTTCCAATCTTCCTGGGCATATCCATTTCTCTCTACCAACTGTGGGACGTAGATCTACTGCTCAACCGGCTGTTGGTGTATGGAGTCCTGACCATTTTCATTACGGTTGGTTATGTGGCAATCGTGTTCGGCGCCCAACTGCTGTTCGGTTCAATCACCGGCATTCAATCCACTTTACTGGTGGTGATCTTAACCATTGGGTTGTCTGCACTCTTCCAACCGCTGCGCCAGCGTCTCCAGCGTCTTATCGACCGGCGTTTCTACCGCGAACGCATCGACTTCCGCAAAGCATTCACCAGCTTTTCGCGCCTGGTGCGCACAATCATCGATCTGCCCGAACTGCTGCGGGTGTTGGTGGAGCGTACCACCAGCCTGTTACATGTGCGCTATGGCGCCGTTTTCCTGCACCGCCCAGATCATTCCTTTGCGCTCTCAGAAGCGCAAGGGATCAGCGAACAAGAAGCAGCCAACCTGAACCTGGATACAACCGACATCAGCCAATTGCTGGCAGGTGAAAGTGTGCTTCAGTCCAGGCACGATGTCTTCCAGCTTTTGGTGCCCCTGACCGCCCTGCGCTCATCTGAGAAAGAAGAAGCCAAAGGCGAACTAACGCCTTACCTGGTGGGCGTTTTAGCGCTTGGGCCGCGCCATTCTGGCCTGGGATATTCTACAGACGACCGCGATCTGCTCACCGGCCTGGCCGACCAGGCTGGCACCGCCATCTACGTAGCCCAACTGCTGCACGAACGCGAGGCCGAAGTCCATCGCCGGCAAGAAGTTGAGCGCCGCTTGGAGATTCATCGCAATTCGCCCATCGGACAAGCCGAGCTTTTCGCCGCGCAAATCTTTGAACGCCAGGAACAGGCCTTGCTCGAGTTTCATGCACTGGCGCAGGAAGCCAGTAAAGATGTGACCAAAGTGGGCTTGCTGGGAAGCTTGCCCAACGCCATCCGTACTACCAGCCGAGAACAGGGCGAAGATCAAAAAGTCCGCTCGCTCGCCAGCCTGGCAGAGGCTTACAACTACTTCTTTATCGGGCAAGTCACTCACGAGCTCGTGCCGGTGGGGCTGCGCTCGATGATCAGCCAGCTTACCAGCCCTTCTGCCCAAAAGTGGTTAGGCACCAAGCAAGCCCTCAAGATTTACCAGCACTGTTATTTAGCGCTCGAAGCCAATTCCATTGCGCAGATCACCGAGCAGCCGGCTTTTGAGCATGAGATCCTCTATGATGATGTTACCTACATCAAAAAACACAAAGAAGATTTCTTTCTATTTGACTTGACCAAGGCCCTGGACGAATTTCAAACCGTTGTGAGCGCCCTCAAAGCCTATGAGCGAGTAGAGTCTTCGCAAGACAAGCTCTCGTACCTTGCCAGCGCAGTCGAACGGCTGCGTCACCTCGAGCGCACCGCCCGCAGTGAGCTGGGAAGCGCCGATCGGGCCATTGTTCAATATGTCTCAGATAGTTGGTTAGCCCTGGTCACTGCTACCATCAGCGATCTGCAAACCCGCGCCCGCCTGGTGTGCCAACTGCTCACCCGCCGCACCTGGCAGGATGATGTCGTCTCGGTGGGCCTGAGCATTCGCAACGACGGGCGCGGCGCCGCCCTGAACATCCGCGTGACACTGGCGCCAGACCCCATGTATTCCGTGGTGGAAGAAAGCGCCTCAATTGAAAGATTGGCCTTTGGCGAAGAGGGCCAGGTTTATTTGCGCATCCGGCCGCGCCTCGAAAAAGATTTACAGCAAGTACGCATCCGCTTCGTGGTCTTATACACCGACCCGCGCGGCTCAGACCAGGTGGAAAATTTCGCCGATGTCATCCAACTGCTGGAAACCGGCGGAGAATTTCAGTTCATACCCAATCCCTACGTGGTGGGCACGCCCTTGCATACCGGCTCGCCCCTTTTCTTCGGTCGAGAGGATATTTTTACATTTATCAACGAAAACCTGGAGGCTTCTCACCGCAATAACCTGGTATTGATCGGCCAACGCCGCACCGGTAAAACGTCCCTGCTCAAACAGATATCGGGGCGGCTGGGGGATGAGTATCTGCCGGTTTATATCGATGGGCAAGCATTGGGCCTGGATCCAGGGCTGGCAAATTTCTTTCTGAGCCTGGCTACGGAAATCGCCTTTGCCATGGAAGATCGCGGCCTCGAGATCGAGATGCCCGAACTGGATAACTTCACGGCCAGCCCGGCTGCCACCTTCGAGCACGATTTCCTTGCCAGGGTGCGCACGATCATTGGCGATCGCCATCTCTTGATCATGCTGGATGAATTTGAAGAACTGGAAACAGCCGTCCAGCGCGGCGGACTGGAACCGTCCATATTCGGTTTCCTGCGTCACTTGATCCAACATTCTTCGAACCTGAGCGTCATCTTCTGTGGTACACATCGCCTGGAAGAATTGGCTTCGGATTATTGGAATGTGCTGTTTAATATCAGCATCTACCGGCACATTTCTTTCCTGGAACGGGAAGAAGCCATGCGCCTGATCCAGGAACCTGTAGCGGCCTACGACATGCGCTTCGATGACCTGGCGTTGGACAAGATCTGGCGCGCCACCGCCGGTCACCCTTACTTTTTGCAGTTGCTCTGTCACAGCATGGTGAACCAACACAACAAATCGCAACGCAACTATGTCACCATCGGCGACATGAACGCGGCAGTGGATGAAATCCTGGCTTCAGGTGAAGCGCATTTCGTCTACCTGTGGACCGAGTCAACGCCCCTCGAGCGCCTGGCGCTGACCGCCCTAAGCCGCATGATCCCGCTGAACGGGCAAACTACACCGATCCAGGTTTTCGATTACCTGGATGAGCGTGGCATCAGCATTGACCGCCAAGCGCTCAACCAGGCTTTTCATCGCCTGGCACTGCGAGACGTGCTCAGCACTACCAGCGGCGGAGAGGTGTCTTCTACCGAATTCTACCGCTGGAAATTGGGCCTGTTGGGTATGTGGGTAGAAAAATATAAATCCATGAGTCGTGTTGTGGATGAGGTGAAAGAATAAGATGACCAATCCTTACGTTTCACGCGGACCTGTACGCGCTCCGGAGATGTTTTATGGGCGCACACATGAACTGGAAGAAATCGTTGCTTTTCTAAAGGGAAACCAATCCATTTCAGTAGTAGGTCCACGCAAAATCGGTAAAACATCGTTGTTATTCAACCTGACACGCCCAGCAGTGCGCGCGCGGTTGGAACTGGGGCCAGAATTTGTCATTTGCTATTTGGATTGCGAAGTGTTGGGAGGCTCCAACCACGAGGAAATATTTGGGCAGTTTGCCGCAGAAATTGCCACTACCCTGGAAGAACAGGGATTGCCGGCAGAGCCGGCCCTGGACGCAGTCGTGGAGGCGCCCAACCGCATGGCGCTGGAAAGAGCCGTGCGCAAGCTAAATCAGCGCGGTTTGCGCGTCATCTTGATGTTGGACGAGTTCGAGCGCTTGAGCACGAATGCCAATCTGGATGTCAATTTCTTCAATGCCCTGCGGTCGGCTGCCGGGCGCTACCAATTGGCTTTCGTTACTGCCTCGGCTCAGCCGCTCATCCAGCTCACTTACTCGTCACGATCCCAAGATATCTTATCCAGCCCATTCTTTAACATCTTCGCGCCACTGTTCCTAAGTTTACTGCCAGAGAATGAAGCGCTGGCTTTGATCCAGGAACCGTCCCGGCAGGCGGGCATCAACTTTACCGCACCCACCCAAGACTTTCTGTATGCCCTGGCAGGAGGCCACCCCCTGGCGCTGCAAGTAGCTTGTTTTCACGCCTTCAATATCTTCTCTGAAAATCCACAAGCTGAATTGAAAGAAATCCAACTAGAGATCGAACAGCGCACCAACCAGGAAATGGCTGCCCATTATGAATATTACTGGCGCAACCTGACCCTTGCAGAACAAAATACCCTGCAGCAGTTGAATGATGTGGTTACCCGGGCAGTGGCTGATACCACTTTGCGCGGTATTTTGCGCGACCTGGTGCAGAAAGGAATGCTGGTCATGGATGGGCTGACCTATCGCTACCCTTCCCGCTCGTGGGGCAATTTCGTCGCCGCCCAAGAAGTCGCTCGCCCCACTCCATCGCAAATTGGCGGGGTGCTAACCGGCACCTTCATCGGCCCTTACGAGGTTTTAGAGCCTTTGGGCCGGGGCGGCATGTCTGAAGTATATAAAGGGCGGCACGGGCGCCTGGAACGAATGGTGGCGATAAAAGTTCTGCCTGCCACCCTGGCAGAAGAATCGGATTTCCGCAAACGTTTCGAGCGCGAGGCACGCGGCGTAGCCGCCCTGCACCATCCCAATATCGTGCAGATGTTTGATTTTGGTGATCTCGGCGGTACATACTACATGGTAATGGAATACATCGATGGCAAAGACCTGGCACAGACCATCAACGAATATGGTCAAATGCCCCTGCAGGTGGTTGACCCGATCGTCAAAGACCTGTCCAGTGCCCTGGACTATGCGCACAGCCAGGGCTTTATCCACCGCGATGTAAAACCATCCAATGTGCTGCTCCAGCCTGCCGCCCGCGGCCTTGGCCGCCAGGATCCTGCTCGCCTGTACCGCGCCGTGCTGACCGATTTCGGCATTGCCAAGATGGTGGGAGGAGATACCGGCGCTACCAAAACCGGCCTGATGATGGGCACCCTGAATTACATGGCTCCTGAGCAGATCCGTTCCGCCGGGGATGTGGATGGGCGGGCCGATATTTATGCTCTCGGGGTCATGCTGTTCCAGATGCTAACCGGGCAACTGCCCTTCTGCGTGGATAATCCCGGCGCAATGATGCTGGCCCATTTGCAAACTCCAGCCCCCGACCCGCGCATCTTGAGACCAGACCTGCCCGAAATAACAGCCTTAGCTATTTTGCGCTCTTTAGAAAAAGAACCCGATGATCGATTTGCCACGGCTGGAGAGATGGCAGAAGCATTGTCGTTTTCGCACTAAACTCCTGAAAGGTCGTATCATTTATGAAGATCATTAAGAAAAATATTCCCCACTCGCTCAAACGCCTGACAGCCGTCACCGGCCTGGCGCTGGTATTGCTCCTGGCAAGCGTGCAGGCAGCCAAAGCGGTTGAGATGAGCAATGATGGTTACATTGGCCCGGATGAAGTGGTGAATGATGACCTTTTCATCTCTGCAGAAAACGTGACCATCGAAGGCACCATCAACGGCAATTTATTCATCTCGGGCTCGAACGCCAATGTGAAGGGCGTCATCAATGGCGATTTGATCGTAAATTGCGCTTCTTCCGAGGTGAGCGCAGATGTAAACGGTAATCTGCTCATTGTCGGTCAACACATCCTGCTCGACGGACCGGTTTCTGGCAGCGTTTTCGGCGCTTCGGCTTCCTTCGAGGCAGGTCCCGCCGCTCACATCGAACGCAACCTATATTTCGCGGGTTTTGACTTTACCACCCGCCCCGGCTCGGTGATCGAGCGCGATGCTCTCTTCACCGGTTATCAAGCGCATCTGTCTGGCGAGGTCAAGCGAGATGTCAACGCCAGCCTGAATTCACTGCTGATCAGCGGCAAAGTGGGACGGGATGTCCACGCGGATGTGGAAAAACCGGATGACGCAACCTTCGTGCTCCAAGGAACAGGAAAAGAGATGGCTGCCATTTCTTCAGGCATCCAAGTGGATGAAACGGCCGAGATCGGCGGCGTGCTGTACTATACCAGCAGCGTGAACCAGGATGCAGCCATCTATTCTTCCCCGGCTGGAGGCATTCAATTCACCCAGAAGGAAGAATCAACCATTCGGCGCCTAACCTTTGGCCAGGTAGCCATGCGCGGCCTGAAAGAATTCATTACTCTGGTTGTCTTTGGCGGATTGGCCATCTGGTTGATCCCGCAGGCTCTGCAGCGGGCCGCCGGCCAGGTTCAACGACCGCTGCCAGCCGCAGGGTGGGGAGCCGTCACCATCTGTATGGGAACGATCCTGGCAATTGCGCTCGTTTTGACTGCCATCCTGGCAGGCGTTTTGCTCGCTATCGTCCAGTTGGGCGATCTTTCAGGTTCAATATTTTTTATCGTGCTGCCAGGGATCGGATTGGCCTTTGGCATCTTCATCACATTGCTGGTGCACGGCAGCAAGATCGTGATCGCAAATTGGGCAGGGAAATGGATCTTCAAACGCTTTCTCCCCGCTTACCAGGGAAACGCCTTCTGGCCCTTGCTGGCTGGCATCGTTCTCTTCACATTGCTGCACGCCTTACCGGTCATCCGTCCGCTGCTCACCCTGGTTTCTGCTGTCCTGGGTATGGGCGCTATCTGGCTGGTTCTGCGCTCTCGCCAGGCTCAAAACCCAACTCCGCCGGCGCCAGACATTCAAACGCTGGAATAGCATGAGCTCAGCATATCCCAAAAAGTTGTTCCGATCGGCGCAAGAAGCGCCAATTTCGGCCTGAGCACCATGGGAGATGTATTCCTCAACCCAGTCTTTGCGGGCAGCGAGATCGTGCTCCACGACATTAACCCCACCGCGCTGCAGCGAGTTTACGAGTTTGGGCAGCGTCACATCCAAGACAATAACCTGCCGTCCGATAACGTGGTGGAAGTTCCCGCCATCATCCGCAGCGATGGCGTGCCGCTGGGAAAATTCAAGCCCGGCTTTGGCGGGCTGCTGCTCAACCAATGCACCGTCCACGACCTGACCGCCGAAGCGGTGCTGAAACGGTCGAAAAACGCAGCACCGCTGGTTGAGCTACCTGTCATAAGGCAAATCGGATATGATCGTCCCGACCGGCAGTGAGGCGCCATGATAAAGTACCCATATGTAATGTTCGATTGGGGCGATACGATCATGCGAGATGATCCAGCCATGACGACCCCCATGGCCCAATGGCCCACCGTCGCAGCAGTGGAAGGCACAGAAGAAACCCTGAAAGCGATCCATCGCCAGAGAAAGATCATCATGGCCACTGGCGCAGTTCAATCCAATGAGGCCGATATTCGTTTCGCATTGCAGCGGGTCAACCTGGCTAATTATTTTGACAGGATTTTCTGCTTCAAAAATACTGGCCTTCGCAAGCCATCCGAAGAGTTTTACCGTCACATCCTGGAGACCATCCAAGCCCAGCCATCTGACCTCCTGATGGTGGGTGATAATTTCGAAAGCGATGTCCTGGCAGCCAATCGGGTAGGCATACCAGCGATGTGGCTCAACGCAAAAGACGCAACGGAGCGACAGGGCGCGCAATACTGGACGATACACCGCTTACAGGAACTGCTCTTGTTTCTAGAAGATCAACAACGCAACCCTGCCAGTACTTGAGGCTGCCGCCTGCCAGGTGTGAAACCCTTGATAACCTGCGCCTGGATACAGCAGCCCGGTTCGCCTTAAGGAGGTAATTCATGGAAAAGAAAGCAGCGAAAACAACCTGGAGCCCCATGATGCAAGTGGCGATCGAGCAAATGGTTCCCAAAGAACAAAGAGTCATTCAGGATGCCATCGCCTACCGGCTGCTACCTGCTCCCTTCAAGGGGTTTGTTAATCTGTGCCGGGTTGGCTTCATCCGGAGAGCGTTGTTGGGTCTGGTGGATCGTAAAGCGCCCGGGATCCATGGGGGCATTCTTTGCAGGAAACGCTATGTAGCTGATACCTTGACCAAAGCTCTTAAGGCGGGGATTCAATCGGTGGTCATCCTGGGTGCAGGATTTGATTCGCTGGCATACCGTCTGCCGGAATTAGCCTCCCGGAAAGTTTATGAAGTGGATCTACCAGCGGTCATTCAATCGAAAAAGGCAGAACTCCAGCGTTGGTTTGGGCAGGTGCCGGCCCATGTTCAATTGGTGGCATTAGATTTCGATAGCCAGAACCTAGAAGACGCTCTGCGGCAGGCAGGATATTCATTGACGGAACCGGCCTTTTTTGCCTGGGAGGGAGTAACCCAGTATATCTCGGAGGCAGCAGTACGAACAGTTTTTGAATTTCTACAGAAAGCCCCGCTGGGAAGCCAACTGGTGTTTACCTACATCCGAAAAGATTTCATTGAGGGGCAGCAAAAATATGGATTGGATATTGTATACAATCAATCCGTACTGAAGAGTCAATTGTGGCGGTTTGGCTTCGAGACCAAATCCACAGCGGCTTTCCTCAACCAGTACGCCTGGAAAGAAGTAGAGCAAGTGGGCAGCGCCGAATACCAGGCGCGCTACCTAAAACCCGTGAACAGAGACCTGTTGGTGATGGAAATCGAAAGAGCAGTTCACGCAAAAAAATAAGCTCTCAAAACCTTGACAAATTGGCAGGCTGTGGTTATGATATAAACTAGTTTGTGATACAAACCAGTTTATAGAAGAGGCTAGTGATGAAAGACCCCAACCTGAAGCAAATCCAAAAAAGAGCTTTTCAATATTGGTATCAAGATGGCCTGGTCGAGATTGCTTTTGGCCTGTTATGTTTCCTGCTCGCAGCTTATTTCTACCTTCAGGAGACCTACCCAAAAGACTCCCCCCTAGATTTCCTCATCGAAATTGGCTTCATCGTGATCATCCTGGGAAGCAGTTTCCTGGTCACGCGCCTTGTTCTAATACTAAAAAACCGCCTCACCTTTCCTCGTACGGGCTATATCGCTTTTCATCCCAAACCTAAAAAACGCGGTTGGATTGCCGGCCTGGTGGGCATGACGATTGGAGGACTGGTCAGCGTAATTGTTTTGCAAACGCCTGCCTCGCTTAACTGGATGACCGCCATCACCGGAATCATCTTTGCCCTGGTCTGGCTATATGTAGGGCTGCGCCTGGGATTGCTGCGCTTCCAATTGATCGCCCTCAGTTCCGGCATCATTGGCGTCTGGCTTTCGCTGGCCCACCTGGGAGATACGATGGGCTTGGGCATCTTCTACGGCCTGATCGGTTTGCTGATGTTGATATCCGGAGGCATCACTTTATGGTTTTATCTGCGCTCCACCTCCCCCGCCCAGGAAGATTCCCATGAGTGACGAAACGAACAAGGCCGCACGCTCCATCCAAGACGTTGATCGGGTGATCCACGAGCCGGCCCGCCTGATGATCATCACCATCCTTTACGCCCTGGAAAGCGCCGACTTCCTCTACCTGCAGCGCGAAACAGAGCTGTCCAAAGGGAACCTGTCTTCGCATCTTGCCAGGCTGGAAGAAGTTGGCTACCTGCAGATCGAGAAAACATACCGGGGCAAGATCCCTTTAACTTTGTGCTCTCTCACCAGCAAAGGGCGCCAGGCTTTTGAGCGCTACCAACAGCAGTTGAAAGATTTTGTCCAACGGATACCTCCAACACATCAAAGGAAGTCGACATGAACACGTATGCTATTCAAACCGATACCCTGACGCGCGACTTTGCCGCCGTGCGCGCCGTGGATAACCTGAGCATCCAGGTACCGACCGGCAGTATATTCGGTTTCCTAGGGCCAAATGGATCGGGGAAAACCACCACCATCCGGCTCCTGCTGGGTCTGCTCGAACCCACTCACGGCAAGGCACAAGTTTTGGGTTTCGACACCCTCACCCAGGCAGACCAGATCCGCTCCAACTGCGGCGCGCTGCTGGAACATCACGGCCTCTATGAACGCTTGAGCGCCCAAGACAACCTGGAATACTTTGCCAGGATCTATCGCTTGGAAAAAAGCCAACGGGCCGCCCGCATCCAGGAACTGCTCAGCAACATGGGATTGTGGGAACGCCGCAATGAAGCCGTAGGCGGTTGGAGTCGCGGCATGAAGCAGAAGTTGGCTGTGGCGCGGGCCTTGCTGCATCGACCGCGTCTCATCTTCCTGGACGAGCCAACCAATGGACTCGACCCGGTCGCGGCGGTCTCGCTGCGAGAAGACCTGGCAAGCCTGGCCGAAAAAGAAGGCGTGACCGTTTTTTTGACCACGCATAACCTGGCCGAAGCAGAAAAACTCTGCCACCTGATTGGCGTTATCCGCAATGGAAAACTCCTGGAGGTGGGAGCTCCAGACAAATTGAGCGGCCGCGGCGGCAAGCAGCACGTAGAGATCTTTGGCAAAGGTTTCGCCGAGAACATCATCGAAGAGCTGCGCCAACGGCCCGAGGTCGTTTCAGCCGGCCTGGTAAACAATCACCTGCGCCTGGAAGTGATACCCAACAGCGAAACCGCCCCCCTGGTCTCCCACCTGGTAAGCCAAGGGGTCGAGATCGAAGAAGTTCGCAGAGAAAAAGCCAGTCTGGAAGAAGTGTTCCTGATGCTGATGGAGGAAGAAAAATGATCGCCGATATACTCACTGTCATGTGGAAAGAAACCAAAGAGTTGGTATTCATGCGCGGCCGCTTTCGCGGCGGTATCTTGGGGATGCTCATCTTTATCGCTGTGTTCGGCATCTTCATGCCGTTGCAATCCGGTCGCGCCTGGGTCGAATCGCCGGTCAACCTGGTTTATTGGGGTTGGGTGCCATTCTTGATGGTCAGCAGCGTGGTAGCCGACACCTTTGCCGGCGAACGCGAGCGCCATACCCTGGAAACCCTGCTGGCGACGCGCCTTTCAGATCGCTCGATCTTGCTTGGCAAGCTGGCTTCAGCCATGCTCTACGGCTGGGGCCTGACCATGGTGTGCGTACTGCTGGGCTTGGTCACTGTGAACCTTGCTCATGGGCATGGCAAACTGCTGTTCTATCCAGGATGGATTGCGCTAGGAATCGTTGCTTTCAGCCTGTTGATCTCCGGCCTGTCAGGAGGCCTGGGTGTGCTCATCTCGCTGCGGGCGCCCACCGTGCGGCAAGCCCAACAGACCTTCAGCATTGCCTTCCTTTTGCTTTTCATTCCCATATTCTTTCTGCCGATGCTGCCAGAAGAATGGAAGCGGCAGATGGCAGGGATCCTGACCAAACTGGATGTCAAGAGCGCCCTGCTCTACCTGGCACTGGCCTTAGCGATCCTGGATGCCGGCCTGGCGGCAACCGCCCTCGCTCGCTTCCGGCGCGCCAGGCTGATCTTGGATTAGTAATCTCTGATCTAGAGCTTACACAATCGTAATCCTCTTCATGCCCTGCTTGACAGGGCATGAATTTTGTTCTAGAATCATACCGACTGGTCGGTATTTTTATCATTGTTTCGGAGAGAATTCATCTCATGCAAGTACGCAGCGAAGAAACGTGTCTCCATATTCTAGAAGCCTCCTATCAATTGTTCTCGCAGCACGGCTATGAGGGAACCAGCGTCGCCGAGATCTGTGTCCAGGCGGGAGTCAGCAAAGGCGCTTTTTATCATCATTTCCCAAGCAAGCAAGCGGTCTTCATTGCTCTGATGAATGAGTGGCTGGCAGGGCTTGACCAGGCCTTCAATACGGTGCAGGAGCAATCCCTCAACATGGCAGAATCCATTGTGCTCATGGCCGATACCGCCGGCAGCGTGCTCCAGGCATCCGATGTTCATCTGAAGATCATCCTGGAGTTTTGGATGCAAGCCGTGCGCGATCCAGATATCTGGAAGGCCTGCATTGCGCCCTACTCGCGCTACCAGGCTTATGTCGCCGACCTGGTACGGATCGGTATTCAAGAAGGCTCGGTTAGAAACGTTGATCCAGACCTAGCGGCGCGGGTAACGGTTTCATTGGCCATGGGCTTACTGCTGCAAGCCTTGTTCGAGCCGCCGGGAATAGATTGGGGTTTAGAGACCAGGCAAAGTTTACAATTGCTGATGGATGGTATAGCGAGGAAAGATCGATGAATTTAGTTACTGGTGCCACCGGGCATATCGGCAATGTTCTGACGCGTAAGATCCTGGAAAAAGGCGGCAAGGTAAGAGCGCTTGTCTTGCCTGGAGAAGATCACACCCCACTGGAGAACCTGGATGTGGAGGTTGTCGAAGGCAATATCCTCGATCCTGAGAGCTTGCAGGCGGCCTTTGCCAACGTTGAAAATGTGTATCACCTGGCGGGCCTGGTATCCATTCTGCCCGGTAGAGACCGGACGGTGGAACGGGTGAATGTGGAAGGAACGCGAAACATCGTTCAAGCCGCGCTGCAAAACAAAGTCCGGCGCCTGATCTACACCAGCTCGATCCACGCCATTCAGCGAGCACCGCACGGCACCACGATTGACGAGCAGATCCCATTCGACAGCATGAGCGCGGCCGGCGCCTACGATTATTCCAAGGCAATCGCCTCCCTGACCGTGCTGGCCTCCATTTGCCAAGGACTGGATGCGGTCATCGTCTGCCCCACCGGCGTGCTCGGCCCCTATGATTTCCGTCTATCCGAGATGGGAAACCTGATCAAGGGCTGCATCGATCGAAAACCGCAATTATTTGTTGACGGCGCTTACGATTTTGTCGATGTGCGTGACGTAGCCGATGGGCTGATCATGGCGGCTGATAAAGGCAAAACAGGGCACACCTACATTCTCTCTGGCGAACGGATCACGGTGCCCGGCCTGCTGGAGGCCGTCTGGGAGATCACCGGCGATCGCTTTCATCGCATTCGTATCCCTTTCAGTTTCGCCCGCTTCCTGGCGCGTTTCATGCCCATCTACTACCGGCTGGCGCATGTGCGTCCCCGGTTTACTACCTATTCTTTAGATACACTGGCCAGCAATTCCTTCATCAGCAATGCCAAGGCGCGCGCAGAATTGGGTTACCAGCCTCGCTCACTGCGTGAATCATTGACCGATACCATTGCCTGGATAAAACAAAACCAGGCAATCTTAACACACACCGCACAGAACAACCGTTAAGAGCAAAGGAAGTAAATAAAATGGACCAACAGACCTGGAAAGGTAAGACCGCCCTGGTTACCGGCGCTTCGAGCGGCATCGGCGCTGCCATCGCCCAAAAGCTGGCAAATAAGGGCATGTATGTGATCCTGGCGGCTCGCCGGCTGGACCGGTTAGCCGAGCAGCTCCGCGCCATCCGCCAGCAAGGAGGCCGGGGAGAGGTTTTGCAGGTTGATCTTTCTCAGGATGAAGAACGGCAGCGGCTGTATGAGCGCGTCCTGGAAAGCCATGGGAAGATCGACATCCTGGTGAATAATGCCGGGTTGGGCTGGTATGGCTTTGGCGCAGAAATGCCCTGGGAAACTGCCGCTGAAATGATAAAAGTCAATGTAGAAGCAACCGTCCAGCTCAGCCTGGCATTCTTGCGGGATATGCGCTCGCGCAACACCGGTCATATCATCAACATTGGCTCGGTCGCCGGCGGCTTACCCGCCCAGGGCATCGCCGTGTATGGAGCGACCAAATCCTTCCTTGACTCTTTCACTGCCGTGCTATATCGCGAGATGCAGGGCTCGCGCGTGCATGTCAGCGTGGTGCGCGCCGGCCCGGTAGACACCGAGTTCTTCCCCAATGCCGCTGCGCGTCCCAAAGGTTTTGCGATCCCATTGGCCAACTGGGGCATTTCCGCCGAGCAGGTCGCCAACCGCGTCTGGCAATTGATCCAGAGGCCGCGCAAAGCCATCTACATTCCCGGCATCCTGGCTGTTACGCCCTGGGTCGAGACCTGCTTCGGTTGGCTCATCGATCATATGGGGCCGCTGCTCTTACACCGCAAAAGCCAATAAACTTCCATCGATAACCCGTGAAGAGCCTGCGCGATCCTGATATAATGCGGGGTATGATCGTTTTTGCAAGCCTAAGCTGAACATTGAGACAGAAGATGCAGAACTATGGATGAGAGAAGCCTACCCAAGAACATCCTCTCCCCGCATGCCCGCTCACTGCTAGATGCTCTGCAATGCCAGGGAGAGGCCAACAACTGCGGCCCGTTTTCCGTGACCACCGTGATCAATGCTCTCAAGAATCTGCACCTGGAAGGTGTTGTCCTGGCCCAAGAAATGAATCGCCCGGTCTGGCGAGGCATCCTATACGTGGTGCGGCGGATCCCCGACTCGGCTACCTTCCCCTGGGGAATGGTAGACATGCTGCGCAGATACGGTCTCGGAGCGCGTTGGCGTTTGTTGGGCAACGAGCAGCGCTTGCTCCAAGGGCTGGAAGAAGGCCGCGTGCTGCTGCCGATCATCGGCTCCTGGAAGCCATTGGCAGCGCATGTCATGGCCCTGGTAGCCTGGGATCAAGAGCAAGGCTGGGGATTTGCAAATACCCAATATGACCACCATGATATCCATTGGGTGCCAGACGAGGAATTCCGCAAAAAGTGGAAGGCCATGGGTAAACTGGTGATCGAGGTCTTTAATGGTTGAATGGTGCTCCAAGTGCCGCGCCATGTTACCCCCGGGCAGCAACCGGTGCCCGCGTTGCCGCCAAAAGATCCGCTCTTCCAGTAAAATAGAGACCGATATAACCCCCCAGGATATCCTGAAATTGAGCGTTTACGTGCTGGGAATCGTGCTCATTCCGGTTGTGTTGGCCATTGGTTTAGGAGCAGTGTGCACCCTGGTTCTGCGATGAACGCTGCCTTCTGCAAGCAACCTCAAGATCAGGATAAGCGTGCGTTAAATTGAGGCAAAAACCGGATTTGAAAAAAACGGCCTGGAAGATTTCCCTCATCTTATTCTTGCTCATCGGTATTGGCGGAACCGTTAGCTGGCTCCACAAAACCGTCCGGATTGCTGCCGATGGCGAAGTCATCACTCTGGCGAGCTTCTCCTTGCGCGTTCAGGATGCCCTGCAGAATGCCCAGGTGCACCTGTACCAGGGTGATCAAACGAAACCTGCCCTGGCAGAGTGGCTTGCCGAAGGGATGCAGATTGAGGTGCTGCGGGCCAGGCAAGTGCAGATCCTGGCAGACCAGCAAACGATCTCGCTCTTGACAATCGAACAAGACCCGGCGCATTTGTTAGCCCAGGCGGGCCTTACCTGGACAGAGCATGACCGCTTGTTGGTAGATGGCTATGCATCCAGTTTCGACCAGGCGCCTGCCGGTTCATCGCCAACCCGGCGAGCCGTTTCGCTGCAGTTGCTGCGCGCCAATACGGTCAGGCTGCATCAAGGCGAACAGGTTACCACCATCCACAGCGCAGCCGCCACCCTCGGGCAAGCGCTTTGGGAGGCAGGTATCGTTTTGCATACCGCCGATCACCTGGAGCCGCCTCCCGAAACCCCCTTGCAGGAAGACATGCAAGCGACTCTCGAACGCGCCCGCCCGCTGGCAATCGGGATAAATGAAAAAAGTTACTCCGTTTACACCGCGGCCGCTACGGTCGGCGAGGCCCTCTCTCAGGCCGGCATTGGGCTAGTTGGATTGGATTATTCGATTCCAGAAGAAAGCGCTCCCCTGCCGGAAGACGGCCAGGTGCGCCTGGTACGCGTGACCGAGCAGGTACTGATCGAGCAAACGCCCTTGCCTTTCGAAAACACCTATGCTCCCGTATCCGACCTGGAAATCGATCAGCAAAAGATCATGGAGACCGGCGAATACGGCCTGAAGGCCCGGCGCGTTCGCATTCGCTTCGAAGATGGGCAAGAAATTTCACGCCAGGTTGAGGATGAATGGGTGGCGCGCCAGCCCAAGAACCAGGTCACCGGCTATGGCACATTGGTCATGCCCCACACCCTCGACACCCCCGATGGCCCGATCACCTATTGGCGGGCGCTGCGCATGTGGGCAGCCTCTTACTACCCGAAGGCCTCGGGAGGCGATATCACTGCGTCAGGCATGAAGTTGAAAAAAGGCGTGGCGGCTGTTGACACCGATCTGATCCCCTTCTATACGCAATTGTATATCCCCGGCTACGGGCAGGCTGTTGCTGCTGATCGAGGCCGGCTGGTGAAAGGCCGCGTGATCGACCTGGGCTATTCCGATGACGATTATGTTTCCTGGCACCAATATGTGACCGTTTATTTTCTCTGGCCTCCTCCCGCTCAGATCGTATATATCATCCCATGAACCTGCCGCCGCTCGATATTCCCGCCTTGCTCCGCCAATACAATTTGCACCCTGATAAACGCCTGGGACAAAACTTTCTGGTCGATCCCAGCGCGCTGCAAAAAGTGCTCCATGCGGCGGAAATCACAGCGCAAGATTGTGTCCTCGAGATTGGCGCCGGGGTGGGCAACCTGACCCGCTGCCTGGCATCTCAGGCCGAGAAGGTCATTGCCATCGAGCTGGATGGCAACCTGATCCCCATCCTGCAGTACATCCTGAAAGACCATCCCAATGCCTCCGTGGTGGAGGGTGATATTCTCGAGCTTAACCTGACAGAGATCCTAAAAAACGCCCTGCGCGGCGATCAAAATTACCTGGTTGTCGCCAACATACCCTATTACATCACCTCGGCAGTCATTCGAATCCTGCTCGCAGCGCCTTATAAACCCCAGCGGCTGGTATTGACGGTTCAACGTGAAGTGGCAGAACGCATCTGCGCTTCTGCCGGCGATATGAGTCTGCTGGCGCTCAGCGTGCAAGTTTTTGGGCGGCCGCGGATCACCGAACGCATTCCCGCCGGCGCGTTTTACCCCCCGCCCAAAGTGGACTCGGCCATCATCCGGGTGGATATATACCCAGAGCCGGCCTTGCCCGCCGGGCAGTTGAAGAGTTTTTTCCGCCTATGCAAAGCCGGTTTCAGCCAAAAGCGCAAGACCTTACGGAATTCGTTGTCTGGCGGGTTAGCAATGCCCCCCGAAAAGGTTGAAAGAATGTTGAGCGCAGCGGAGATCGACTCCAAAAGACGCGCGGAAACATTGTCCTTAGAA
This sequence comes from uncultured Anaerolineaceae bacterium, assembly GCA_964629965.1. Taxonomy (GTDB): domain Bacteria; phylum Chloroflexota; class Anaerolineae; order Anaerolineales; family UBA4823; genus CAZVRZ01. The sequence goes on along the minus strand of CAZVRZ010000100.1, from coordinate 1,357 downwards.
GAGTGGGGAACGCTGACGCAAATTTTTATACAAATACTGAAACAATAGATCACGCGCCTCCACTTTGCCTGGCATTTCTGGCAGCGACGACTCCCGCATGAGCTGGCAGGCGCGCTCGAAATGAACGCTGGATTCACTCAACGAAAGCAGTCTATCACCCAGGCACACTTCGGGCGGTCCAAAGGCCAAAACGTGCAATGGTAGGGGAAGATTGACCATCTTTTGGCTCCATGTGACGCTGTTGAGACTCTCCATCAATATACTTAATTTAAAGATAAACGGAAAGATAGATATTCCGCACCTGACCTGCAAAGATCTCGCAGGATAGAAAGGTGTTCGTAATGGATCTAATCGATTTCATCATTGTATGGCTCACTGCCGGGCCCATAATCGGCTGGTTAGTTAGCCGGATGGTAACAGTGCGACGCGCGCAGCGGGCAAATATACCAGACCCTTCCTAGGATGGCAGCTCTGAGAAGAGCTAGGCTTGTTAGTGGTCAAAGAGGCTCTTGATGTCTGGCATCGTTCTTACATTCCCCATTCTGGCCGGTCAGGTGGAAGCCTGGCGGCGGTTTTGCCAGGACTTGGCCGGCTCTCGCCAAAAGCCGTACGAAGCATCGCGCCAACGGTTGGGCATCACCCGCGAACGATTGGCGCTAGTGGATACTGCTTTCGGGGCAACCGCTGTGACCACGCTGGAAGCCCTCGATGTGGCCCAGGCTTTGGGACAGATCATCGCCTCCGTTCTCCCGTTTGATATCTGGTATCGAGAACAATTGCTGGCGCTGCATGGTATCAACCTTTCCGGGTATGAGCAATTCACTCGGCGAACGCAGCTGCCGCCCAATCAAGAGGTGCATTTTGAGTGGTCGTTGAGTTGAGAAAGTTTGCCTCCCGAGCACACTTTGGCGAAAGCCAGAAAGGAAACAAGCTGTGAACGAAAATATGGTTATGCCCGTCAGGGCGCCGAAGTAGAGTTCAACCAGCGGATCAAGAATGTGAAGGAGAAGGTTGCAGAAGAGGTTGTAAACTCTCCTGAACCCGGTCATAGCAAAAGCTGGAAGGATATCGCGATGGTTGTGCGAAAGGTTGTCCTCCGCACATAACCTCAACGAAATGTAAAAAGCTTAATTCATAAACAGGAAGTAAAAGGAGGTTGTCTATGTTACAAAAAAAGATCGCCATAAAAATAATGGGTCTCTGGATTCTGTTCGTCGTCTTAATCATCATGGCCTGGCAGGTTACACCAGCATTAGCCGGCTTTACGCCTACCCCTGAGACGCCCACCAACACGCCCATCACACCCACCAACACGCCCATCACACCCACCAACACGCCCATCACACCCACCAACACG
>CAZVRZ010000099.1:10490-19945 GCA_964629965.1 uncultured Anaerolineaceae bacterium | reverse complement strand
AGGTTGATACGATTGCTTTGACAGCCGCCAGGTCATCCCACTTTTCTTGTTCCAGGTAATTTAACAGTTGCTCAAGGCCTTCTTTTTTTCTATCTTGTGATATCAAAAAGAGTCCCAGGCTTTTTATCGCATCCGGGTCTGGGGGCGTGATTTGAGCCGCTTTTCGCAAGGCCTTCTCTGCCTTCTCGGGCTGGTCGGTTTCTTGATAGACCAATCCGGAAAGTATCAACGCCTGGATGTTTTTGGGATCAGCCTGGAGAGCTTTTTTTAGCAATCGTAATGTCTCGGGCTTCTCGTCGGCTTTGTGGGCAGCCAGGGCGGCTTGCAGGAGGAGCTCTGTTTTGCTGGGAGGTTCTTTTAGGGGTTCAAGGGGATCGTGATCCATATCTACCTCTGCTCGAACTTATTAACCAATCGGGCAAACTCGTCGGCTGGGGAATTGGTCATCATAATTCCTACCTGGCGGCTGCGAATTTGGTCGGGTCGTTCGGTTTTGCGGGTTATCGTAGAGCGATTGACCTCATCCACCACAGTCCTAACCTGGTAGGCGCTCTCAAGGCTGGACGCTGCGATGGGTGTTTCTTGCAGCGCCTGGCGCAGCAGCAGCAGGGGTTGGGCCAGGGCAGTAAACAGCGGGCTGTCTTTGGCAGCTCGGCGCAGCAGCTTTTCTATGGCAAGCAGATTCCCTAAGGCGCTGATGCGATCGCCGGTTTCCATTTCCATTCTTACTTCCTCTAGTTCTTCTTGGAACCAGTAGGAAAAACCTTCTTCCAGTGATAGGCCTGTGCGTGCTTCCACGTCGCATAATGAAAGCAGCTTTTCGGCCGCTTTTTCCCAGGCGGAAGCCGGTGATATGGGTGCGCTCCTGGGTTGACTTTGAATGCCAACCGCCTCTGCCAAAACCGTTGCGCAGAAAGTATTCAGGCTGACGCCTTCCTTATCGGCGGCCGCGACCAGCTTGCTGTGCAGCGATTTGGGAACGCGTTGGTTGAACTTGCCGCTGTACTCTTCTTCTGGCCTGGGCTCCGGAACAGTCTCGCCTTCTTCCAAGGCATCTTCGATCCAAAGCTGCATGGCGTCTTTGACCATGGCAACGGCTTCATCAGGCGTTTCTCCCTGGCTGGTGCAGCCGGGCAACTCCTTCACGCGAATGAACCAGGCATGATCGGGATCATAGCTGAGTTCCATCGTGTAAGGTAAATCGAGGAAGTATTCAATCGTCTTTTGCATATTTATCCGTCACTTTATGGCCGTCATCTACGATATCAGGCCAATATCTATTAATAGGTCGCGTAACTCCTTGACCGCTTTGTGGTGCAGCGTTTTATAGTGAGCATTGATGCTGAACCGATGCCCTGCTTTGGAGTAGAGGTAGGCGTGCGTGGCTCTCCTTACTTTGAAGCCTTCTCTGACTAACAGTTGATCTACCTCTGCCAAATCTACATTACGGTTCCCGGCTGCAATACGTTCGATTAATTTTTCTTTACTCGTCAAGGCTTCCTCCTTATAGTACCATATATAGTACTATAGGTCAATTGGCATCCGTAATTTTCCTCACTACGTACGCCGCCGTCTCGACCATGGCCGTGTCCAGCACGCCGTAGCCCAGGTCGGCCAGGGCCACTACCTGCGCTTCCTTGAGCAAGATCTCCTCTCGCCACTGCTGGAAGGATTTCAGGAAGAACCCGGTGCGGCTGGTGATGGCGCCCAGCATGCCGCCGGGGCGCAGCAGCTCCAACCCGCGTTCGACGAAGGCGGCGTACAGGTCGTTCTTGGTGCGCGGGTAGTTCTTAACGATGTAATCTTTGCTGCCCAGGCTGGGCGCACCGAAGGGTGGGTTCATCAGCACCACATCGAACGGCTGCTGCAGCAAGTCCACGAAGGCAAAGCCCTGGATGGCGTCGTGCGAGAACAACCGGCGGGTGACGGCGCTTGGAACGGTGATGCCCGTCTCCGCTGCCGCGCGTGTATAGCGCTCCAGCTCTCTCAACACATCCTGCTCGACCCCTTCCCAGAAGGATTCGTCCCTGATCTCGGCCAGATCCAGCTTAAACTGCAAGGCGGCCGGGCGGTCGCCGAACAGGCTGAGCTGCACACCTTCCGGCATGGCCAGCCAGGCCTGGCGGGCTTTGCGGATGGCCTGGCGCAGGTCTTGTTCGATTTTCAGCAGGCTGCCGATCTCGTCGGCGCTTTTCATCCGCTCCCAGATCTCGCGCACCAGGTTGCCCAGGATGGCCGGCTTCAGCTCGCGCAAGAATTCACCCAGCAGATCGTACTCGCCGGGCATCGGCTCGGCGCACACGATCTGGGGCTTGAGCGCTTTGGGCCGCCGGCGCCGGGACACTTTAAGCTCGGTGAAGGAACGCTGGGCGCGCAGCCACAAGGCCAGGGAAGCGATCTGGGTGGCGCGCAGGTCGATGTCGATCCCGTGCAAATTGTGTTCCAGGATCAGGCTGGGGATGGCGCTGCGGAAGCTGGCCTCGTCCGGATAATCAGGCGCGAAGACGGGTTTCAGCTCCGGATCATCGTATGCTTCCTGGTAGATCGTCTCCAGCAGGTCATACGCATATAACAAGAAATGGCCCGAACCGCAAGCCGGGTCGAGGACTCGCAGCAGGCGCGGATCCGTTTTTTCCCTTGCGCCGGTTTCGCGCCGGATCAGGTATTGGCATTTCTCGGCCAGTTGGGTTTCTCCCTGGCGCATTTCGTACCATAGGCGGCCCAAGGTGTTGTCGGTGAGGAACTCGACCACATAGCGCGGGGTATAGAACTGGTTGCGGAAAGCCAGCTCGTTGCTGTTGCGCGGCGCGGATGACTCTTTGCGCACCTGGTCGCGCAGCTCGGGCGGGGTGAAATACTGGTAGATCCAGCCGATGGTTTCGTCTTCGGCCCACACATCGGCCAGCTCGGGCTGGTTGAGCTGATCCAGGATTTGCGCGAGGCAGGCAGAGCTGGGGAAAAGGATCGATTGCGGCAGGGCGCGGTCAAAAAGCACGCCCAAGGCCTGCCCCAGGTCATCGAATAAGAGCTCCAGGTACAGCCGGTAACCGCCGTCCGCTTTGTTGCGCAAGGCCTCCGGCGCGATCATCATGAACTGGCGAAAGCCCTTCGACAGCTCCTTTTGCCCAACCGTCTCAGGGATCAGGCCGCGGCTGGGGTGTTCCATCAGCTTCAAGGCTGCCAGGCGGTTGAGGGCGGTAAAGGCGCTCTCTCGCACGAAGCGCTTAATGGCGGTGGATAACTCTTTCTCCTGGATCTTTTCGTGCTGCAGCGAGGCCTCGATAGATTGGCGCTCAGCCTTCCCGGCTGCGTCCAGGTGTTCCAGGCTCTCCAGCCGCTCCAGGCTGCCATCCAGGCGAATCCCATACCGGCCTTCGAGCTGCAGCAGGTAATCTTCTTCCAGCAGTCGGCGGCAGGAGGTGATGGTCAGGCGCAGAGCGTTGCGAAGAGATGATTCCATTAAACAACCGTTTTACTTGCGGATTTCATTTTCCTCGCACCAACCACGCTCACGATGATCGTGGCGAGCGGCACCAGGCACATTGCGGCCATAAGAACAGAAGTTCCTGCTTTACCGGGAATAAAAAATGCAATTGCTAATGACAATAATGCTCCCCCAATAAGCACTGCCAGGGCGATCCCGACCAGCTTGACCACCGGTTTTACGGGCAGCGATTGTGTGGTTTTGAAGAATACGCCTGTACCACCTGCGAAGCCTGCAAAGACTGTTAGGAGAAAAAATCCGATTTGCCAAGTTGTTTCTTCTGCAGCCATGGTCAGGATTCCTGCCACGATAAAACCCACAAAAGATACCAGGAGCAGGATCAACACTCCCAAGCCGATTCCGCCCCACAAACGCCGCCGGGAGAAAACTTGCTGTTCAATATCTTGGCTTTCCTCCTCTTCATCATCTTCAATTTTGGACGGTTCTGCCAGAATTTCAGGAGCGGTAATTTCAGTTGGCATGGCCAACTGTGGAGTCTCTGTTCCTGCGGCCTCGACAGGCTCTGCTGTTTCTGCGGAAGTATCCAGAACAGCGCTTTCCTCGGACGCGGCCTGTGGTGCTGCTCCATCCGCCCTTACTGGCTTTTTGGTCGCACCTTTCCAGGCATTTTGCAAGAGCAGCGCAAGCCCAGCAAACAATCCGCCAGCCCCCAGTAGCGTTAACGTTTTACCCTCTGCCTTGGCTAATGCTTTTTGATAGCGTTTTTCTTTTTCGCGCAGGTTTTTTAGGTGGTACTGAACGATCTCATTATCTTGCCAGGTACTCAGGATATGAAGATCACTTTGGATCTGTGTCAGGCCGGCCTGGAGGCTATCAGTAGTTAACCCTTTTGGATGGGGAAGGTTCAAGGATTGAGCGCTTGCCTGCACACGCTGGGTTTCGAGTTGGCGCCACTGATTTGCGAAAGCATCATATTGCTTGCGAAGATTGTTAAGGAAGATAATTTTTTCAGGTGTTTGCGGCGGTTGTTCCAGATATTGAATATCTTTTTTAATCAGATTACAACAGTTGAATGTTTGCTCGGGATCGGTTGCGGACTCCAGAGTCAAGTTGACCGAGGCCAGGCTGCTTCTAAGCGCCCTGAGTTTTATCTGCAAAAGTGAATTGGAACACTCATCAGCCAATTTCCTTTGTGCAGCGAGTGCCTTATTGACTTCTGTCTTCTTTTTATCTGCTCTCTCCAGCGAAGTGATGCAAAAACGAATGAATTGTAACTGGTCTTCCAACACGGCAGGATCATTCCAGGATGCGGCGGAGTTTACCCTTGCCAAGTTACGCCGTAAGTTCCGCAAACGGTCAGCAGTCCGATAAACCTGAAAATACAAATCTTGGATCTGGCTGGTCAGGCGAGGATTGGCCACGCCTGGCTGGATAGCTCGTTCCAGGCCGCGCACCTCTCCCTGTAATGAGTTCAACTGCATCTCAACCATGGATATTTCTTGGGTGAGCTGGAGTTTCTGCAGCTCTGTTTTAGTGGCGTAGGTGCCATCGCGAATCGCAGATTGGGTTTCAGCTCCCGTTCGCTTGATCGCATCGGTAACTTCCTTGACGATTTTTAGGGCAATATACCCTTCGCCGCGCTGGACCGCTAAATAAGATCCACACGATGAGCAGTTTAAATAATCTACATCCTCAGGCACTTTGATGGGCGCTCCGCAGGAAGCACAATTGAGTGATTTGATTTCCATTGGTCTCTCCTGGATATCTGGGTTAATTTCACACCCCGATAATTTCCCGGTATTCCTCCATTTTGAGGGCGATTAGTTCATCAAGGGCGATGCAGACATGTTCCACGGTATCGACCGCCTGCCGCGTCCAGGCGTAGGTGATCTCTTCTGGTTCGCCTTCCGGATTATCCATCTTGCGGTCGCCGCGATGAACGATGTTATTCCTCCGGTCAACGGTTGCATCCAAGATCGATTTTAACCCACTCTTCCCTGGCGCGCTTCCATCCGTAGCAGCCTCTCGACCCAGGCGCTCAACAATTCGATCCCATGGATTTTCTAAACCCAGCAACCTGCCCACCACATGCACACCTTTTGAGGTGCTGAGATAAAGCTTCTGGGCCACATTCAGCATTTTATTGGCAATGTAGCTCGAGGCATATTCAACATTCCCGGAAAAATTCGTTTCAGTGATCAAGCGCATCGTTTCTTCAAGCGAGAAAGACAATCCCTTCAGGCTGAAGTACTGCATCACATCCCCATCGGTCACCGGAATAAAATCACGGCCCTTGGCGCGAATTGCCGTGGCCAGGTTGGTTTTCAATAGGGCGGGAAGATAGGTGTCCATAGCCGTGCAAGAGACTACCACCGCCTGGCGCAGCAGATGGGCTAAGGTTGATCTGTGCAGTGTTGCGGGTGGAAGGTGAGCTTTCTCGCGCACCAATCCCAAAAAAATATCGTTGTAGACCAGCATCAGATATTCCTGGCTCCGATATTTTAATAAGGATCGAAGCTGCTCAACCATCTCTCCCTCGGTAATTGGTTTATCGTTCGTATCCAACAAACGATAGACTTGCAGGAGCAGATCGGCCGGGTAGATATTATCTTCGAAAATTTGGCGGGGGCTGGTCATGTGCTTTACTCCAAGATCACTTTCGAACCGGCTTCGATCAGTTTCAGCAGGTGTTCCCGCAGACGCTCGATCACCTCTTCCACATCTTCGGCGCTGGCCATGGCCTGGGATTGGCTGATCACATCGGCTACCCGGATATGCTCGATCTTCTCCTCGGGTTGCAGGTATTGTTGGATGCGGCGGAAAACCTCGTTGCGCAGCCCGCCGGCCGCAGCCAGGTCAGATTCCATCTGGGGCAGGCTGGCGCTGCACTTGCCGCATACAAGCTGGCCGCGCACCAGGGCCAGATCGTGGCAGCCGCGTTCTTCCAAAGGCTGCAGCACGCTGTTGCGGAAGGCCTCCGGCAGATCAGGCCATTCCGGCGTGCCTTTGATCAGGTCAACTGCCTGCTGGTAAACGGTTGCCCGCTCGGTATGCCGTCCCTGGTAGAGGTTAGCAAATGCTTTTTCTACCGCATCTACCACCTGGTCGACCTGGTTGGTGAAACGGTAATAAGAACCGTCTGTCAACAGGCCTTTGAGCTCTTGCACCTGGGGTTCCAGGCCGGCATCCTCGCCGCGCGCGGCCATCAAAGGCCACATCTGCTGCACGGCGCTCCGCACCCGGCGCAGGCGGCGCAAGCCCGCATCATCCGTGGCCGTCTTGGCTTCAACTGCCTGCTGGCGCAGCAGCTTGAAGCTTTCCCCTTCACCCTCCAGGATGTTGACCACATCATCCGAGGCGCCCTGGATGATGGCGGTCAAAGTTTGGCGATATTCATCCAGCACCCCTTGAACCGGCACCTGGTTGGCCTGGGCGATGGCTTCAACCGGCAGCAGGGCGTTGAGCTCGCTGCGCGCCAGGCTTTGGAAGGCCTGGGCAATGGCGGCCTCATCCACATCCACTTCATCGCCGGTCAGTTCCTCATAGCGCCGGGCTGCTGAAACCAACGTTTTCAGGTCGGGGGCTTTACGCGGCGCAAACGAGGCGGAGCGGAAAGCGTTGGTGGCGGCGAAGACCGCCCGCACCAGGGCATCCAGGTGGTTGCGGAAGCGGCGCCCCTGGTAGGTCACCTCGATCACGCCGGCGCGCAGCAGGCTGGCCAGCACGATCCACAGGATCTCGCGCTCCCAGCCGTAGCCCAGGCCGCCAAAGTGCTCTTCCAGCATGCGCCCGGTGACCTTGTTGCCGTAATCATGCTCCGTGTTCAGGTAGCCCATCACTTCTTTCGCGATGGGGGCCTGGGTGTTGACCACGTATTTCGTCCCTTCCATGATCACCAGGCCAAGCCCGTCGCTGCCTTGATAGAAGACTTTGCTCAACCCGTTCAGGTTGGCGGCCTTCAGGATCTCATCCGCTTCGGTGCCTTTGATCGGCCGGGTGCCCATGGCCAGCTTGGGATACAACTGCGGCACGGCATAATCCAGCATGCCCTTGACGATCTCGGCGGCGGTCTTGCCCAGCTCTGAGCCGGTTTTTTTCACGCCGTCGAAGAAGCCTGCGCCTTTCTCGATGCCCGCTACCAGCAGCCTCTTCAGGCGATCCTCGTGACGGGTGGCGTCCAATTTTTCGTTCGCCAGGCTGACTGATTCGTCGGGGGTGATTTTGTTCTGCGCCCGCAGTTGATCGTACTTGGCAACCATCTGCTTGGAGCGGTACAGCTCGATCACCTGGTTATCGGTTTCGTCATCGGAGCTGAAGGCCCAAATGACTACTTTGTTCTTCTCGCGGCTTTCCTTGCGGATCGCATCGCAGTCTGCCTCGAAGACCTGCGGCTCATCGCTGATGCGCAGCTCGATGGGGATCTCACCCTGGGCCAGGATGCGATTTCCCCAGGTAACCCCCAGGCGGAAAGTGCGCTTCTGAAGCTGGCAGCGGCTCAATCCAGGCTCGGCAAAGATAGCGCGTAGCAGATCCTCGCAGATATCGTTGCGCTCCTTGGGCGTGGGATTCAAGCTGCTGCGCTCGGCGGTCCAGTTTTTCTCCTGGGCGGTCAACATCTTCCAACCATCTTCCGTCTGGCGGATGAACTGTTTTTCGGCCAGCAGCCCGATGGCGCGCTCTACTTCCGGCAGCGGAGAACCCGCCTCAAGAGAGTCGTATAGCAGCGCGGCGATATTGCGCTCGGTGCGGGGCACGCCGCGCACATATTCGAGCAGGGCGATCACCTTGGCGGTGCGCGCTGTCCAGGGATCGTGCTCCCAGAGGCGCTGGATGTCGGTGATGTCCCTCTGGCGCTCAGAGGGCAGGTTGCCTTCGACCAGGTCATAGATCTTGTCCAGGGTTACCAGCGCGCCGACCGGCGCCTCTGCCAGGCGGGTGCGGTCGCTGACCAGCATCTCATAGGCCTGCTTGATGATGGTGCGGTTGCTGCCGCCGTAATGGCGCGGCGCAGCAGCCTGCAAGCGCAGGCCGGACACGATATCGATCGAGAGCTCTACGAAATAGGGCAGGTACGGGTAGAACTGGACAAAATCATCTTCGCTGACATCGAATTTGATCTGCGAGCGTTCGACCTGGGTGTGCGTTTTCAACTGGCCGGCATATTTCTTGTACATCTGGCGCAGTAAGGCCTCGGCCTCCGGTTTCTTGCTCAGCACACGCTTGGTAGCCACCTCGCGGATGTCTCCCGGCGCCATGGTGATGTGGTAATGGAACCGGTCTTGCAGCCGCGCCAGCTCGACGCGCTTGTCATCGATTGCGGCCACCACCTCGTTCAGTTTCTCCTGGGAGGTGATGATCACCCACACAGGAGCGATGGCTTTTCCTGCCTGCACGCGGTTCTTGCTTTCCTGGCCAAAATGCTCGACCAGGGCGCGCAGGTGCTCGATCTTTTCGGCGCTGCGGGCCACGTAGGCCCCCAGCTCATCCACCACAAACAGCACGGCCTGCCCGGGGCGGCGACGGGACGACAATTCGAACGTGCGGTCCACCAGCAGGCGGATGGTGACATCAGCCTGCGTTTTCAACGACTGCGCCCACGAATCGGGCGTGGGATAGGTGGCCGGGTTGAGCCGGTTGAGCACGGCGCTGGTGCGCTGGATTTTCTGCGCTCCCTTGCGCACGATGCGCCATATCGCATAGTCATCCGGCGAGACGTTCGGGATGGTCACCGGGAGGCCCAGTTCGGATGGCACCCCGGTGACCTGGTCACGGTATAGACTGGCGCAAGTGGTCACAAGGTCGGCCAGGCGCTTTTCGGCTTCCAATTCCATCTCCAGGTTAGCCACATCGTAATCCTGGGCGTAATCCAGCTCCCGCAGCAGGACGCTGTAGAGGATCTCGGTGATGGACTCGGTGGCGCGGCGGGTCGCCTGATCCACGCGCACATCCAGCATGATCACGTGCGAGGGGATGCGCGCGTTGATGAACTTGACCAGGTCATCGATGCTGT
>CAZVRZ010000099.1:0-10480 GCA_964629965.1 uncultured Anaerolineaceae bacterium | reverse complement strand
TGATATCCGGATCATTGACCTCTAAGCCGTGGCGGTCATCGATGCTGTTGGTCAATGGGTCGGTGGGCGCCTGGAGGCGCATCTGCTGGGTGAACAGCGTGCCGGCCGGCACGCCCAACAGCGGCCGGTTGGCCAGCACATGCCCCAGGTTCTTGGCAAAGGAGGATTTGCCCGAGCCAAAGAAACCCGAGATCCACACGCCCACCGCCTCGGTCGGCTCGCCCGGGCCATCGGCGATGGCCTGCAAGAGGGTGCGGTACTGGTCTTTGATGCGCTGGGTGAAGACGTACTCAGTGATCTCTTTGTGAACGGTTTGCTCGTCGCGCTGGTCGAGCTTGATGACCTCTTCGATCGGTTGGGAGAGGTCGCGGGAGAGAAGGTCACGGATAACTTTCATAGAGGCTCCTGCTTATATGCTTATCTGGTAACACGCTAAGGAATATCACTTATTACAGCTTTGGCGATTGCTTGTATTAGTGGATCTTGTTGTTGTTTAGCTATTCTGTCTAGCCAATGATTCCTCTCATCTGAACCAAAAATTTTGCCAGCCCAAAGAATAGCGTGCGTTTCCCATGGGGAATGGTTATTCCAATTTTCTTTATTTGCTCTTACCCATGCCAGTGTTCCATGTTCGCGCGCTATCAGAGCCATATAGCGCACTCTAAATGGATCCACGAGTGATTTAGCTACTTTCATAGAGCACTGAAGATCAGCCAATTCCGATTTGGTTATAAATGCGTTCATGCACCACATTCTAAGATAAGGGGTGAAAGCAATATTGGAATTTTCAAGAAACCCCATCAAAGCAGTACCAATATTTTCTATTGAATTAGGCCGAGCAGTTTTTAATAGATACAAAATAGCATCCCGAAATACAGGAGCTAGAATTTCAAGGTTTTCTAGTACTTGTTTTTGAATTATCGCGGCTCCAGTTGTTCTAGCTCTGCGTAATACATAACGAGCCAGTCCCAAAGGTAAGGGGATGATTTGCATAGTGCTTTGAAATAATTCGGCGATCGTCTCTAGAGCTATCTGGTGGACATCTTTTGGATCAAGATCTTCCTGGAAAAACATGTAGCCCGTTTCTTGAATTATCTGATTCAGAATTACGTTTATTCTTTGGGTTTTCGCTTGGTTTTCAAGTTGTTCTGGATCCCCCAGTTCATTTTGGAGAAACTCTGCGATAGAAAGTATCATGGTCTTGTTGGACTGTAGCGAAAGTCTGTGAGAAGTATACAGATATTCTGATAAGTCATGCAAGGCATTGTGAGCTTCCGATCTGGAACGGCAGAAGATTCGGAAATCATCTACGTATCTTGTATGAATATAGCCATTATTTGTCAAAAATTGGTCAACATCTATGAAACATGATTCTGCTAATAAAATAGAGGCAGATGGCCCGACGGGAACACCCCTTGAGTGATGGCGCCCCGATAAGTTAAAAAGGAAATTCTCGATATTCTGCGCACGAATAACTGGTATTTTGGCGACTTCGAGATTGTTAGTAAGCCGATGATGATAGATCTGGTTATAAAAATCTGAAACATCTGCCAGTACCACAAACTGAAATGCCCCAGATTGGGCATATTCAAGGGATGTTTTATTGAATACATCTTGCCATGCATTGCCTGGCTCGAATAATTCGCCATTCCCACCCAACTTAACTCGATACGAACAGGCTATATTTTTTGCTGAGCGAGCTTTTTCGACAGTTTCCGCACACTCGTAAACCATTGCTGTGTAAATAATTGTATCCAGTGGGTCTAGTTGAATCGCAACTCGATATCCACCTGCTGGTTTTGGGATAAGACACCGTATATAACTGCGCGTCTGGTAAGTGGTTAAGTCTATCTTGGATAAAAACCCCTTTACGCCGTTCCAATCATGTCGAATAGCCCTATACTCAAATGGAGTGGGGAATATATCTGTATCTCCGAAATGATCTATATGGGTTAGTGCCCAGTCGAGTGCTTCGTTACTCAAATAATCTACAGAACTTGTGTTAGTCATAATATTCCACTTGCGGTTCAGGTTATACTTGATACCACTCCTCATGCCCATGCGCGATGGCATAGGATTTATTCGTCTTGCACTTCTCCTTCACTCTTGCCGGCCAGTACTTCATCGCAATATGGCTCCAATCAAAGTCTCCCGCTGCCAGACGCTCCCAATACTTCTTCGGCTCGCTCTTCCAGATCGGGAGCACGCTCCACAGCGGCGCCATGCGCAGGATCACGCCATCGTCTATCCAATTTTCTTCCGGCGCGTAGCCGCCGAGCGTGATGGTTTCTAAATTCTTAGCGAATTCGGCCAGCTCATCGGCCAGCTTGCGCAGCTCGTCCAGCTCTTTCTCGAGCTTTTTGCGTGCGGCGCCGGCGGCGGCTGCCAGCGCGCCTTGCAGATCGGCGATCTTCAAGGCCACCGCGTTGCGCCTGGTGTCCAGGAAAGGCTCGCGCTGCAGGGCATAGAACGTGTCGCGGGTGATCTTCTCGTGGAAGAGCACAAAACCGTAGGAGCGTTTGCTGCTTTGGATCGGCCAGTACACCGGGCGCTTGCGATGACATTTGAAATGCCAGGCGGTGAAGAAGTCTTTTTCTAGAAATTTACGCAGATCGCCTCCAGCACCGATTTGAATAACCTCTCGCGCTGAAACTTCACCTAACATCAATTCCAGTGCCTGTATGACTAGCCTGATCAAATCACGCGGGTGGCCTTCATCCAGCACTGCAATCCCATCTTGCAACGCCAAGGTTAGTAAGTCTTTTTCAACTTTAGCAGAAAATGCATGCCTCCTGCTTTGCGAATCAACATAGGCAAAGGTGTCTGGAACGCCCACAAGCTCATCGAACTCATTTTCATCTGGAGTAGGAAGGAAGCCAATGGCAAAATCGGAACGGCTATAAATTGCAGAACCCTGCACACCTGCCTCACCAACCTGGAAACGTCCTAAAACCACGCCTAGCGCATACGATATCCAGCGCACAGCGAGGTTATATTGATTTGGCATAGACGGCAAATCGATGGCATCATCATCAATTAATAATAATTCGTCTGCATCTTCGTCAATTTCTCCGCTAAATAATTCAGTCTCAATTGCTAAGCGATCTTCTTCTTGAAAGTCATACAATTGATAAACATCCTCGTTTACTTGGGCCTCTACAGACAACATCTTAGAATTTATTGAGTCTGTAGTTATTACTCCAGTTTGCCAGTTGAGCGGAACAACAAAATCAAAGCATCCTTCGTCAAATTTCCGAATGGCTATTTGCTGACGAACAGCAAATAAAACAACATTACTAGCCATCAAATGTGGACTTATCGGTAGATTCTTTAAGTTGCCAATGGTAAAGTTGACTGTTGGGTTAATTAGATTCAGGGCAAAGTGGCATAATTTTGAATTTAAGATGCCTAATAATTTATATATATCACTCACTTTAGGCGGGAATATAGCAGAACCAGCCATGTCAAAGATGAAACCAGGAGGCATATACCGTGCGCTAAAATTTATAGAAGAGAGATACGAATAAGTAATCCCTTCAAGAAAATAATACTCATAACTGTTTATCCATGCTGACCATAAATCGCCATCAGCATTGGATGAATACTTTTTTCTTTTTTCGTTCACTACTGTTTTCATTTCCCTGCCATTAGAATACCAGTTCACAACGTATGATTGGTTCCCATACCAGCGTTTGAAATCGCCCCCTTTCATGTAAGGAAACCAATGAAAACTCGACAATGCTGCATCACCCAAATCTTTACAGTTAAATTTTATGTTTGATTTGCCTATTTCCCACCAAAACCTTAGAAATCTAAAATTGTCTGATGTCCGAGCACCTTGTCGTGGTAGCGTCACATCGGCCAAGCTGGGAAATTGTGAAAACAAAGAGCGGATTTTTCTGCTAGCCCAATAAACCCAAGGACTACTTGGAATAGAATTAAACAGCGTTTGAGCCAATATATACATATCAGGCGGCAAGTTGGTTGTTTTTGAAGTTCGATATATTTCTAAGGTTTGTTCAAAAGCTAGGCGTTTTGCGTCAGCATTGGTTTGGTGTACTAATCGGAAATATACCCCATTAATTGGTGTGCGATGGTTATCACTCTTTGTACTGTGTAGTACAAAAGCGGTGGTTTGAAGCGTTCCTGGGTTACCTGTTGAAAAAAAACCCGGCCCTAGATGAGCTAACGCCTCAACACATGCTTGGCTTACAATTTTTCTGCGTAATTCTTCATATGATGCAATAAACATGAAGGAATGCATTGTGAGCATACCAACATAACCATTGTTTTTAACAAATTCCAGGCAACGTAAGATAAATGCGGCGTATAAATCCCCTTTGCCTTCCGGATACTGTTCTTCTAGTAATTCTGCCAGGGTGTCATTCATTTTGTTTCGCGACAAATATGGCGGATTTGTGACCACTACATCATAGTCGCGCATCATTAGTTCCAGCACTTGCAATCCTTTGGTAGCTTCTTTCGTAAAAAAACGTTCATCCTGGCCGCGCTCTGCGGCAGTGCGAGCAAAATGATCTAATGATTGGATGATCTGGGCTGCCATGATGCCCCAATATTCATCCCGAGCGGCATCGCTCTCAAATTCAGCCGTCACATCGCGGAACAAAGCCAACTGGCGGCCTTCGCGTTCGAACCGCGCTTTCTCTTCGTCCAGCAGTATTCCAATTTCCATCTCTAGTCGCAGTAATGATCCCAGCTGGTTGATGCTCTTCAGCCGTTCCCATAACTTGCGGATCAAACGCTCATAAATTGGTTTAAACTGCATCTCTTTAATAAAACTGCCCAAACGCGCTCCATTGAGCGGCAGCACATCTGCGCAGGCTAGGTTGTGGTCGGTGATTTGCGCCTTTTTGTTGAAGCGCTTGGCTTTGAAGTACAAGGCTAATGCTGAAAGTTGCACTGCGCGCAGGTCTATATCTATGCCAAAAAGATTGTTCTGAATGATGGCTGCTGGAATTTCTTCGGAATTCAATACCGATGGAGTGGTTGGCCAATCAGGCTGACCGGCATGTTCTAGTTCCTCGCGATACATCTCAGCAAACAGGTCAAAAGCTACCAACCCAAAATGCATCGCCCCACAGGCCGGATCCAGTAGCGTAATTTCCCTTACACATCGAAGGGGTTCAGTTGGGATGTCACCGGATAAGGGCACCAGATAGCCTAATTCATCCTTTAGTCGAGAATCAGGATGCATTTGCACCCATAATCGTCCCAATGTATTTTCTACCAGGAAGCGCACAATCCAGCGAAGGGTAAATAATTGCGTGGCAGATGGGATATCCTTCGCGTCGAATTTTATCCCGCTTAGGCGAACTGCCGCAAAAGCAGCTTGCAATTCGGGCTCATTAAAGTATTGATACACCCAGCCAATCGTTTCCTCTGCTTGCCATGCCGGGGCAATGTCTGGGGCGTTGAGCAGCGCCAAGACATTGCTCAGCGCTGGAAAACGGGGGAACAAGCAAGAGGCTAGATTTTCGGGGTCAAACAGCACCGGCACTTCCCGGGCGATCTGGCCCGCCTGCCAGAGCAAGAAGTTACGGTAGGCGATCTCAACCTGCCCGGCTTTCCACCTGGCTTCGTCTTCCGCCTGGTCGGCCAGGTAGAACTTGAAGCCGTTCGAATCCGGCCCGCGCCCAACGGCTTCGCGGATCAACTTGCTGGTCTCCAACATCTTGAAGGCCACCAGGCGGTTGAGATGGGTGAAAGCGATCTCTTTGACCAGCTTGGCTGCGGCCTCGGCGGGTTTCAGGCCGGCCTGGGTTTCATCATCCAAGAAACGCTTCAGGCGCTGGTAGATCTGGCGTGTGTCCGCATCCGCCAGGGCCGGCAGGTTTTCTGGCTTTTCGAATAAACCGCTTTGATGCAGCCCGTAGACGCCTTCCAGCAGATCGTGCGCTTCTCGGGTCAGGATTTCCCGGCCTTGCAGCGCAAAGCGATGGATGGCGTCGCGTACCTCGGTATTCAAAACTTCATCGGTAAAGCCCAACGATCGATCCCCTTTCAATCCACATACACTTTCGTATGATAACTGCCGCGCCGTTCCTGGACGGCCAGGCCCATGAAGCGCAGGCCTTCGCTGCCTTCGTTCGTGGCCGGCATGAACAAAATGCAAGGAACGCGCGTGCGGCCTTTCATCTGATCCAGCAAGGTCGAAACCCGGTAGATATCCGGAGCCAGCGCGCCGGCCCGGCAGATGAAGACCAGGTCTTTTTCGGCATCCAGGTGCTGTAATTTTTCGGCCAGCAGATCGGGCAGCGGGCGCCAATCCGCATCGGACAGGTAATCGTAGGCCTGGAGCTGCGCTGCCTCAAATCCTTCATCCCGCTCCTTCTGGGTCAACGCCTCCATCCCTTCGGACTCGTCTACCGCCTGCCAAAGCAGCTCGGCCAGGGAAATAAACACGATCCGGCGGCCGGTATCCTTCTCCAGGCGCGTCTTCAGCAGGCGCATTTCCCGGCGCATGCTCCATTCCTGTTCGGGTGGGTAGCAAAAGACGGCGAAGGGCAGGTCGCTGTAAATATAATGCCGCATGGGTTGGGCATGCAGATCATTTTCAAGCCGCTGGATGCGCTCTTTCAACAAGGACACGCGCCACCTCCACAAGAGAATTTACCGGGAATTCCAGGCGAACCACCGATCCGGCTGCATAATAAGCTAATAAGCGCTCCTGGTGCGCTTCGAGAAAGAAACGTTCCACGCCCTGGGTGGGCAGGAAGAAGAGATTCCATTCTGGGCTGTGAAGAACCTTGTCGCCGGCATGATCCTTGCGCCAGATTTCATAGGCCAGAAAGGTGAAAGTCTCAACAGGCAGGTACAAGGGAGTGATCGATTTGGTATTTTTGCCTTGCAAGACGCCGAAGTCGCGCAGCGTGGCCAGGGCATGCTGCGCGACGTGCAGAATGGTATCTTCTCCCCAGGCGCTGGTGGTTTTCCCTTCGGCCACCCAATCGCGCAGAGCTCGCAGCGTATGCTCGATAGAAACATCCGTGTAACCGCCCATCCGCCGGCGAGTCACCACTTCCAATACGATTGCCCGCAGCGTGTTGTCGTTCTCGATTGTGTAGTAGTAAAGCAAGGGGTCCACCCATTGCGCCGGAACCTGGCCTTGCACCAGGGTCACGAGCGCCTGACCTACTTCAGGATCGTCAAAATACCGCTGGCGAAAGATATTGAGGATATCTTCGATCCGCCGCCGGGTGGCTTTACCGAAGATGTTCGCCCGCCGCGCATTATCAAAGTTTACCCGCCAATCCTGGCTCAGATCCCAGGCGGCCAGAAGCGCTTTGGTATCGGGTATCAGAGCAGTGGCTTTGATCAGCCGGCTGGTGTAAAGGGCATCGGTGTCTGTCATAGGGGTGTCATGTAGGGAAAGATGGGTTGGCCGGGTTTCCCTTCCAAAGAAGCCCAGGCGAGTGTTTTGGCAGCATCCAGAATGGCCAGCTTGGCAATTGGAATTTTTAGCCCAATTTCGAGGCGATGATTGGCGCGCTCACCCACAACCTGAAATTGCGGCTTCGTACCCGTTAGCGCCAGCAGCTTTTGCTGAAGATCATCCGATGTCGCTATAGGCTCCAACGATAGAGGGATATCAGACAGGTGAATGCCCTGCAAGTCGTGTTCTATCTCGCCGGTTTTATCCAGGCGAAACAAGTGCATGGCCGTATCCTGGCCGTTGAACGCCGCTTGATAACGGGTTTTGGCCGCTTCCAGGGCCAGCTTGCGTCCGGCCTCGCCCGGATCGGTGAAGAACAGCCGCTCCAGTAAAAAGCCGCCGGCCTGGGTTAGGGAATCATCTTCCCACCAGTTCAGGCTGTCCTTTTGAGCTGCACGCGCGATCAACAGCCGCAGGCCGAGTAGGGCAATGTTCTCTTCAGCGTTCAGCATCAAGCGTTTCCCCTGTCATTTCCTGCAGGCGTTTCTTGAACGGATTCTCTTCCAACCAGCGGTCGATCGATTCTCGCCGAAAGCGCCAGTGCTTGCCAACCTTCTGGCAGGGAATCCTGCCCTCCTGCGCCAGCTTATACATTGAGCGCAGCGGAATGCGCAGGTAAGCGGATGTTTCCTGGATAGTCAGTATTTCGGGATAAGATGTAGGCATATGTCCAATCCTTCAGGTAAGGGTGTGATAACCCCGCAATATAGTATTTATAGCAGGTGATGGCAGATTCTGTCAAACGAATTGGGTGGTGAAATCAGATATGCCAGCTAGGGCTTCTTTAACGTTTCATCATGTTTGCCAACCGCGCGCAGCACCAGCGTATCGTTGGCTTCACGCTCATAAGTCATACGGTAATCCACATCCACCCGAGCTTCATAAATGCCCGCTGCTCCCTGGAGAGGCTTGGTTTGCAGTGAAGGGTGGCGCGGGTTTTCGGCCAGCAGGGCGATCTGTTTCTTGATCTTCTCCTGCACAGCCTTGGGCAAACGTGCAAAGCTTTTCAGAAAGCGTTTGGTGAATTTAATCTTCGGCATCGTGGTCAGCTTCGATCTGATCCAAAGCGCTCAGGGCCTCGGCTACATTGTCGAATTCAACCACACGGCCTTCATCCAGATCGGCCTGAGCGTCTTGTTCCAGGCGCTGCCAGCGCTCGTTCCAGAACCAGGCCTGGTCGGGGGGAATAACCTGGGCCCGGCTGATGAGCACACGCCCATTCTCGTCCGTATAGAACAACAGATCATCGCCTTCTTCGGCTTCCAACTGCCTGCGGATCTCTGGTGGAAGAGTGATCTGGCCCTTGGTGCGCAGGCGAGTCTTATAGAACGATTTTTCCATTTATCTGCTCCTGGTGAGAAAATCCAACTTTCCTACTATTATACCGCGTTACTTCTAGTCAGGTGATAGTTCTGTCATGTTAGGGCTCCTCTATCTGTCCCAGTTGATCGCGCACCCAGGCCAGGGCATCGCCCGGCGTGCCAATGCGCAGCCCGCTGCGCTGGGCGACTTGCGGATCATCCAGGAAATGGCGGCGGTTCAACGTGACCAGGTAATCCACCTGGGCCTGCATGGCCGCCAGCAAGATGGGCACATCGGCCGGGTCGGCCATCCAATCCAGGTGGGTGAGCACCTCTTGCAACTCCGGGTCGTGTACGATCTTGACCTGCGATTGCAGGATGGCCTGGCGCACCTGGCTCAATGCCGCCGGGGCTTTGCGCGCCACGGCCCGCTCGGTTTCTGCCACCACTTGCTCAGAGATCAGCAGGTCCAACCGCCCGATTTCTGCCAGCATGAGTAAGGCTCGCACCGCTCCGCTGGCCGAAACGATCCCTGCCAACAGGGCGCTGCTGTCCAGGAATAACCTATTTCTGGACATAGCGTTCCTGGTAGTAGCGTTGACGCTCTTCGTCCAGGGCTTGCAGTACCTCGTCTACGGGCACGTCTTGCTCTGCCAGCAGGTTGGCTACCCGGTCGCCCAATTTGGCTACCGCAGAGGCTTTGGGGGTGAGCATAAAAGCGCCATCACCCAGGTCGATCAGGGTGAAAACGTCGCCTTCGTTCAAACCATACTTGCGGCGCAACTCCATTGGCAGGGTCAGGCTGCCTTTGCTGCGCATTTGAATGGCTGTGGTCATCGGCTTATTCTCCTTTTCGGAAATACCGAATTTCTCGTATTCTTATTTTACACCTGTTTTCGAATACAAGAAATAGGGAGCCCCCGATCTTTCGAAGGATGCAAACACGGCCGCATTCAAAATGCAGGAGAGCACGCCTGCCGCAAGAGCCAGTGCGCGGATTACATCTATCACCTGGCAGTAATAGCGCCGTCAGGCAACCTGGAACGACAAGACGTTGATTTGGCCACCTATATGGTTACCTCCCAGCACTCAACGATCTGAAAAGTCAATCACGAGGTAAATAGACTGGTTACCACAATCAATAAGGAATGTAGCATAATCTTGCCCATGGTAACTGACACCTTGTTCGCCGAATGGTTGACCAAACAAATGGAGCGAGAGCATTGGACGCAGGCAGATCTGGCCAGAGCTGCTGAGCTAGGCCCAGCCACTGTTTACCGGATTTTGACTGAGGCAAATAGAAGGCCTAAGCCGGAAAGCTGCCTGGGGATTGCCAAAGCCCTCAGAATGGCCCCCGAAACCGTTTATCGAGCGGCAGGCCTCCTGCCTCCCAAACCCGACTTTCCGGAATTAGAGGAACTCAATATGGCTGTGGCGCAGCTCCCCGAAAAACAGCGGCAGGTAATTGTTGCGACTGCCAAAGTAATGCTCGAAATCCACAATAAAGGCTATGCTATCGTCAAGTGAGGCCCCTGGTAGTAAGGCCTGTAACCTGTGTTGATTTTCTGAACCTTCTCATCCTCTGCCGGTTGTTAGCCGGGTAATTCTACCCATCCTGTGTAGTTTATATTCCAGGGATAACCCCTGGTAGTTATTTTCGCGGCATTTACGGGTACTTTTCACTTTTTATTGGTTGTATCTCCTTAAGAAATAAATATTCTGCTCC
>CAZVRZ010000098.1:17139-20304 GCA_964629965.1 uncultured Anaerolineaceae bacterium | reverse complement strand
GTCCGCCGCGGTTTGCAGCCGGCCACGGACATAGAGCAAACGCGAGCCGTCGATGATGAACAGCATGAGCGGCATCAGCACCACTGCCAGGAAAACGGCCGTCCAGGCCATGCTGGAGCCGGTTTCTGACCGGTGGTGGTGGATTGCGGGCTGGTTACCGGCGGCCAATCCACCATTCCTGACTCGCAACTGGCAGGCAGGCTTTCGCGAGGTCAAACGTACCGCCTGTGGAGAGCAACAGCGAACCATCACCAGCCCTCCTGGCGGAAGTAGGAGATGGCGGTACTGCTGAAATCCCCCGGGATGCTAACCCCGAAGAGACCCGCCAGCCCGCCGAAGTAGTTGGGCACGCTGTAGCGCACCCGCACGGTCATCATATCGCCTGGCAGGCCGCTGCCGGCGACCGTCACATCGTATGTCCCGACCGGCGCCGCCGCCAGCATTTGATTAGCGCTGGCGACTGCCACACCGGCCGGGTTGATCTGCGCCACGGAGCCCATGCGCGCTCCGTAGTTGGCAGCATTGCCGGCGTTGACTGCGGCAAACCCCAGCAGGGCCATGTTGATCAGGGCCAGCGAGATGAGCAGCAGCACCGGCAGCACCAGGGCAGCCTCGTCCAGTTCGGCGCGCTGATCCCGGTGCAGCGGAAAGAGGCAACGCCTAAATGGCCGTAGCGACATTCCGGAATACCTGTGAAACTTTCGCGCCCAGCGGCGAAAGGCCGATCAATGCCGCGATCACGAACAGGGCGATCAGCAGGGCCTTTTCATCCAGCTCGGCGGAGGTGTCATTGAACAGTGTGGCAATCATCGGAGCACCTCAGATGGCCGCCGTGACGCTCTGGAAGGTCTGGGCGACCTTTGTGCCGAGCGGGGACAGCCCGACGAGGGCGGCGATGACGAACAGGGCGATCAGCAGGGCCTTTTCGTCCAATTCGGCGGAAGTATCGAAAAAGAAGCGTTGGAACATGGATTTTACAAAACTCCTTATCAAGCAGGTGGGGCGGGTTCTTGCGGAACCCGGTTGGGTAGGAATGAGTGTGGGTAGAACGGTGAGATTTATAGTGCAGGCAGAGGCTCCTTTCTTCATGCGGCCAGGCGTTGAATGACAAGCACGGCAGCCTGGATGGCAGTGAACAGTCCGGCGCCCAGGGCGAACCCGGGCACGCCGGCGAAACGAGCCGGACGGCTGTGCGTAACCAGCAGCAGCCCGGCGAAATAAAACAGAACCCCGACCCAGGCCGCTGCAACCAGCAGCGGGTTGGCCAGCGCCAGAACCAGCATGATCTTGAGATCGGCGCCGCCCAGCAGGCGGCTGCGCCAGGCGACGAACAAGGGCAGAGTCAGAATGGCCAGGCGAAAGGCGAACTCGTAGGAAGTCTCGCCCCGGCTCTGCCAGGTCAGCCGGGCTGCCAAAAGAGCCAGCGGGATGGCCGGCAGCGTCAGTCCGTTGGGCACCTGGCGGGTGCGCAGGTCATAAATGGCGCACACGATCAGCCAGGCCACGGCAAGCAGAGAAACAGCGATCGTCATGGCTTGCCCCGGTGCCTCGCGCAGCCGGCCCGGATCAGCATCCAGCCACAGACTGCAAAACCGCAGGCGAGCGCGACTGAGGCGGATATCTCCGCCAGAGCGGGCAGGCAGGCCGCCAGGGCGAAGCCGATTCCGATCAGGGTGATGCCGGGCACGATGAAGTTCATGCCAGGGATTATATGGGGATTTTAGGGTAAACAGGGGCGACAGGAGGCATTCTCCCCGCCGGTGGGGAAATGCACTTAAGAAAAGTTCCCCGGTGAAGGGGAACCCAAGTTTTTGGGGAAAGCCCAATTCTATTAACAGGTGTTACGTTACTTCTTCTTCGGAAATATCTATATTATGTCCCATGCGGGCAACCTTTGTTTTGATGTAAAAGGCATTGTGTTCATTTATAGTCGGCTGCAGAGGTTGTACCGAGGAGATAAGTATGCCATCTTTCTTCAACCCGTCTATTTTGGAGGGGTTATTGGTTAGTAAAACAATGGATTTAATTTCTAAAGCCTTTAAAAGACATGAGGCTGCGTGATAGTTTCTTTCATCAGGCTGATGCCCTAAAAGTAGATTCGCATCTACTGTGTCAAATCCTTGTTCTTGAAGGGAGTAGGAACGCACTTTGTCCAAGAGACCTATTCCTCGTCCCTCTTGGCGCAAGTATATAAACACCCCTACGCCTAAATGAGCGATACTGTGTAAAGAATACTGAAGTTGCTCGCCACAATCACATCTTAGGGAGCCAAAAACATCTCCCGTTAGGCATTCCGAATGAATACGAACAAGTACATCTCTTTTATTTTTCACTTCCCCTGCGATTAAAGCAACATGTTCACAAGAATCGTTGGTAACTGTGAAACACAATAAATTAAAATAACCAAATCGCGTTGGCAAACTGGTGGAAACTTCTGTCGTAATTTTTATAGAACTCATGTCACCTCATTACCTAGATCCCTTTTAGAACAGCCCAATACTGAAAATTGTGTAAATTAGAAAGGGATGTCATGGTAACCTTACAGGTAACCACACCACGAAAGGAAAACCATGACACCCCGACAAAAGAATACTCGTAGTGACGCAGAACGTCAAGCGACAATTCATGAATTACTCCAAGAACAAATGCGCCTGGCCATCCGGCATACATTTATCACAGTTTTGGAAGATGATGTGGATGGATTAATACAAGCAGCACTTTACCAAAGGGCCCCAGAGCGGCACAATCATCGCGATGGATATTATGACCAATATTTGGTGACCACCCCAGGCGAGATCGATGATTTGCCGGTGCCCAGAACGCGCATTGGGTTTCGGACACAGCTTTTTGAGCGCTATCAACGTTGTCAGGAAGAGTTGGATGAAGCGATCTGCAACAGGTTTACGCAGGATGCAAGCACAGCCAAGGTTAGTAATGTGGTCGAGGCGTTGACTGGAACACATCCAAGCACTTCCACACTATAATCAGGTGTTCGGTTTTGAAGATTATCGTTTGCCTATCGGGCAACCAACGATATATATATTACGTGGGAAAATACTTGCTGTACTTGACCACACTGTCCAGTTGTAAAGTCCCACACACAGTCCGAACCAGTTTGGTGCAACACTGTGGCAGTATTCGACACAAAGGTCTGGAAGTTATCAG
>CAZVRZ010000098.1:0-17039 GCA_964629965.1 uncultured Anaerolineaceae bacterium | reverse complement strand
TTTTCCCACTCCCCCCCGTAGCCTTGTTGATAGCCCAGAGGTCTGGAATTCCATCCCTGTTAAAATCGTCAACAACAAAAACCCAAGAGTTATCTGAGCCAGTTTGGTGCAACACTGTGGCAGTATTCGACACAAAGGTCTGGAAGTTATCAGCCCCATTCATTATGTGTGCTTCTGTTTTCCCACTCCCCCCCGTAGCCTTGTTGATAGCCCAGAGGTCTGGAATTCCATCGCCATTCCAATCATTCCTTACCCCTGGCAAGTTATGGCATCGATCTAGTGATATATAACCCGGTGAAGCACCATTATTCCCATTAACATTAAATCCCAGAAAAGGTGAAGGGTCTTGGTTATTGTAATACTCGTTCATATTCGGATAATTAACAGAAAAATGCAAATGGGGGACGCCAGATATAATTCCGCAGTTTCCCTGATAACCGACTAGTTGTCCCTGCTCAACCCATTGCCCATTCTGAACAGTAATATAGCTTTGAGAACAGTCAGCATTAGCAAGATGAGTGTAAAAGGTGTAAACCACTGACTGACCACCTACGGTAGTATGTTTTATATCCAACCAACGCGGCGCATTGCCATGGTTAGGATCTAAAATAACAGTGCCCGCATAAGCAGCATAAACAGGAACCACCCCCGGTGTCATGACAGGTTGTCCATTTTCATATTGTTTTAGATCAATACCTTGATGGTAGCCCAATTCTGGGTGAGCACATTGTTCTGTCCCGCGGCAGTAGTAATAAGGTGCACTTAGATAATTGCCGGATGGGAGTATAAAAGGAGCACTAGGGCATTGAAAGTAAGAGGTTTGAGCAATATCTAAAGATCGAAGTTCATCTGGCTGAGCATATACGCTGCCCCAAGAAGCTACAACCCCAATAAGCAACGCTATGACAACAAAATGGGTTATCTTAAATCTTAGAATCTTTTTCATGACATTCTCCTTGCGATACGCCCATGACAAGTATTAATGCAAGAGCTAACGCCAACAACAAAAGCCGGATTCGACTCTTAGCCATAACAACTCCATATCGAATTATCAGAAGCGAAACTTCAATGCTGCTCAATGAAAGCGCTCTGGCTGTATGAAATTATAAGTGCGCTAGTCAAATTAAACCCGGTTCTTTGCTTACCTAACTGGTTTAATTATACACAGTTGGCAAAAATCTTAGGAAGAATGCTTTGCCAATGTCGTATACTTAACTCCCTAATTCCCATTCTTATTGTCTTCCGGTCCAGCCCTGTGATCTCCGCCATGTGCGTGATCCCCCATAGCTCAGCCGCCGAGCCTGTAAGGCAACCAACCAGCCTGCATGAGTGATAGAATGATCTCTCAGGCAAGATACCTATTCACAAATTCGCGCGGTTTCAATACCTCAATCTTTTGATACCCTGACACTTTGAGCAGGTGTTTATCCCCACTTACGATGACTGTACTTCCACTTGCCAGTGCGCAGGCAATGAACTTGTCATCATCAGGATCCTCACAAACAGCTTCAGGTAGTGAGGGTGCAGCATAGATCTCTGCGTTTCGGATCACATAATCGAGCATAGGCTTGAGGTCAATATTTGCGTGGTCTTCAGCCAAGATTTCTCCTACCCGTTGGTATTCATCCAAGATTTCAGGAGAAACAACCAGCCGGATTTTCCCGTCTCGCCATGCTGCCAGGATTTGAAAGGGCGGTCCGCTGAAGAAAACCCCTGAAACGAACACATTGGTATCGAGGATAACTTTCACTTTCTTCCCCGTGCTCTCGATACAGCCTTAGCAATATCGACGCGTTCCAACCCGGCAGCTTCGGCCTGTTGGCGCGCCTGTTGAATGAGAGCGTCGAATGGTTCCATACTGGGAGCAGAAATTGCTTTCAAAATGACTACGTCCCCTTCACCCACAACGACGAACTGCGCACCCTCTTTGAGATTCAGACGCTTGCGAATAGTTTCCGGGATAACAATTTGTCCCTTCGAGGACATACGGGTAGTGGCAATCGTTTCCATGACTTCTCCTTTATCTTACTAGTAAGATTATAACACAAGAGAAGTCAAGAAAACACACAGATTTATCCACTGTATCGTTGCCAGGTCACATATCAGCAGTCATTTCCCTCACACCCCTCCGGATCGTCTTCCTGTCCAACCCAGTTATCTCCGCCATGCGCGTGATCCCGCCATGCCCCATCTGCTGAGCCTGGAAGGCGGCGAACAACCGCCGCTGACGGGCGTTCATCAGGCTCATCAGCAGGTTGATTTGTTCGTGCTGCACCTTCTCCGGATCCGCCGCCTGGCCACGGCAGACCGGGCAGGTGCAGTGCATGGCTCGCAAGCGAGTGGTGCGCAGGTTGTTCTTCATGCCACCCATCTCATGGAATCGTATCTGCCAGCAGGCGCTGTACAACCCAGCCGGTGCGTTCATCGGGCAGGAGGATGTGCGCCCAGGCTGCGCCGTTCGCCTCGGCAGTCTCGATCACCTGCACCGGGGTGCCGCGCGGCAGCCAGTCCAGGATCATGCCCTGCGGTTCGGCGCGCAGGTAGGCGCCTTCTTCACTGTTCAGATAGGCAACCGGTCGATCGGTCGAGATAGTTGCCACCAGCAGGCGGGCAACCCAACCGCTGAACCCCGCGCCGGTCACCTGCACCCAGGTGGCCCCGCCGGCCTCGGCCTGCTCGCCCAAGGTGACGGGCGTGCCGTTGTCGAGCAGCGCCAGCGAGTTGCCGTTGGGGCCGTCTCGCAGATAGACCTGCTCTGACTCCGGCGACCAGATCAGCGTCAGCGGCGGCCTGGCGGTTGGCAGTGCGGTGGGCGTGGGGGGTGTTTCAGTAGGCCAAGATGTCGGAGAAGCAGTATCCGCCGGTGTGGCAGTGGCCTGCGGGGAAGCAGAGTGGGCGGCGGAATATGATTGAAAGACCGGCCGGTAGGTGCGATAGACCAGGATGACCAGGGTGATGGCAAGCAGCAGCGCGGCCAGGAGAGCCAGGCGGCGGGTGATCCGGCGTATCGCAGGGCGCTCCAGCAGTTGGATGAGACGGGTGAATTTAGCGGGCATAAAAATTCTCCTTGTGGTTGGGTTGTGGACAGAGGCTTACATTGCGGATCAGGCGCAGCGGCCAAATCAGGAAGCCGTACATGGGGTGGGATGAGGCTGATCCGGTGTGGATGAGCAGGTTGCTCTCTCCCTGGAAGAAGCGGGGTTCTGTACCGCCAAGATCCTCCATCGGGGGCGACAGGCTCTCAAAGAAGCGCGCCAGGGTGCAGTACTCGGAGTCCAGCGGTTCGCAGCGCTCCCAATTGATTTCCTGTTCGGAAACGTGCGCGCCGGCAGCCTTCAGGCGCACCAACTGCCGGCCAGGCCGGCTGAACAGCGCTAATACCTCCTGGCGGGTGGCAGCCCCTTCGACAAACGAAACGTAGTAGGGCTGGCTGCCGCGGCCCAGCCGGTGGTAAGCGTCATACGAGGCCGAGTCGTGGACGGTGTAGTAGGCCGGCAGCGTGACGCCCAGGGCGGCCCACAGCGGCCGGGAAGCGCCCTGGGCCTGGTAATACACCTCGACCAGGTCGAAGAGCGGGCCGCCCCGGTAGGGATCCCACTGCCACTCGCGCAGGCGGCCGGTCACGCCGGTGAGCGTCCAGGCCCCTTCACCGGCATGGTGCGAGTAGGACAGCGTTCCCCAGTCGTTGGCGGCGGTGGCCTGCTGGAGGGTTTGTGTGCAGGTTGGGATGCGTTCGGGCTCTCGGGGTGGAATGAACTGCCCAGGCAGCGCGCCCTGGGCATCTGCGGCCACGCTGAACGACCAGGTGTAGCTCTGGCCGTTGGCGATCAGCGAGACGGTGTACGAAGCGCCCGGCGTGAGGGGCTGGCGCGGGATGATGACCAGCGCATCGCGGCCGGACAGGAAGCTGCGCCCCAGCGCCTGCTGCTGCGGGTCGGGATGGGTGTAGCTGGTTTCGGTGTACAGGCAGTGTTCGAGAGGGGTAGCTCCCTGCTGGAAAGAATGGTCAGTCACATTGACCGGGGTGAAGCCAGTGCCAAACTGGACGATGACCGGCGGCCCGGAGGGCGCAGTGTAGCCCGGGCAGGCCGAAAGCGGGTCGGGCGTCTCGCCGCCGGAATAGTGGCTCACCGGCAGCGCCTTGCCCTGCGCCGGGTAGAAGACCGGGTACTGCACCCGATCCGGCACATCGCCCAGGCCGCGGAAGGTATCCAGCGCGGCGGCTGTCTGGAAGGCGTGGTCAAATTCCCGGTACGAGCCGAAGCCGATGCTCTGCAAGCGCGGGTCAAGCACGTTCACGGCGTGGAACGGCCCGCTCATCCACTTATCCACCGCCTGGCTGTCGGTGAGTTGTATGCCGATCTCGGCCAGCACATTGGAAGATTGGCCGGCGGCGTCGCCGTCCAGCGTGTACCAGGGGTTGGCCGGATCCTCGGCGTGCACCAGGACATCGTTCTTGACCACGTAGCGGGCGTGCAGCCGGTCGCCTTCACTCCACAGGCTGTTTTCCATCACCGGCGGCAGGTCAGCCAGGGCGCGGTAGGCGTTGAGGTTGGACAGCGCATTGGTCGGCGACAGGATCATCGGCAGGAACACGGTATAGGAGGACGATTCGCCCTGCTCCGGAAGCGGCGGAGAACTGACTCCGGCCGAACTTCCCAACGAAAGAACGAGCAGGCCGGACAGGATAGTTATGAGGATGGTTTTCATCTGGCTTTACTCCCTTCGCTTGGGGAAGGCGCCCACTCCACGTAAACCGGATCGACGCCGATCTCCAATTCACCGCCCACTGCGAGCGAGTTGCCCAGCACATCCCAGGCCGCTTGCGGTTGAGGCGTAAAGGCGACAGCATGCGACGGCTCGCTGAGCGACACGTACCACAGCAGCCACACCGGACGGCCATCTGCGTGGGTGAACTTGCAGCCGCGCACGCCAGAAACGCCGCCCACATCTGCCGGCAATATCTCGCCGGTATAGGCTGCCGGGCCGATCTTCTCCCGGGCGAATTGATATGCCTGGTAGGCCGGGCGCGGGGTGAAATCTTGATCGACCAGGCCAGAGTTCTGCCAGCCGGTCAGGCTCTGCCACAGGTTGGCTTCCAGGTCGAGCGCCGCGGCGGCCGCGTATACCTGGGCCACGTAGCCGGCCTTGGCCGTCTCGAACACCGGCACGCTTTCGCAGCTGGCGCACAGTACGGCGGACTGGGTGTTGTACAGCGCCTTGTCTCCGGCGCGATACTCCTCCAGCAGCCTGCGGATATAGCCCGCCTTTGCGATCACGGACGGCCCGCCGGTGTGCCAGTAGGAATGCCAGTTGTAGTTGCTGAACTGGTAGGCGGCGCCCCAGGGCAGATCGTAGACCGCGAAGCCATCCGCAGCCTGGAAACTGACGCCATCGAAGGAGGCGCCGCCGCCGGCCTGCAGGAAGCTCTCCAAGAAGCTGCTGCCGGAGCAGTCCTTGCCGCCGGGCGGGTCCAGCGGGTCGCATTCCAGCCTCAGGCTGCCCAACAGTAGCTGCGCCTCGGGATCGACGGCCTTGATCTGCGGGTAGACCAACGACAGGATGGCGGCATAACCGCCGGCGGCGTAGGAAGGCTCGGACGGCTCGCTCCAGCAGCCGCCGTAGGTGTCTTGTTCGCTCCATAGCTCCCAGTGCTTTACCTGGAAGGGAGGAGCGCCGTAGCGCTGCACCAGGTCGCGCAGGAAAGCGACCAGCGCCTGGCGGTGTTCCGGCAGAGGCTGCCCGCAGGCTGATCCGGGCACGCTGGCCCAATCGGGCGTGTCCTCCACCGTCAGGATCACGCGCAGGCCCCGGTTGGCCGCAGCTTGCAGCTCGGCCTCCAGGTCTGCCAGCGCTTCCCAGCGGCGTTCGCCTTTCACCGGTTCCACTTCCGCCCAACGCACAGATTGGCTGGCATGTATCCAGGAAGCGCCGGCGTTGAGCACTTCCGCCAGCCCATCTCCGCCGGCCAGTGAGCCGGTGTTGAGGCCGAAGACGCTCTGCGGGACAAAGGCCGGCGGCGTTGGCGTGATCACTGCGCCGCCCTCCCCGCCCAGGATCATGGGCAGGTAGACGGTAGAGCCATCTCCGGACTGCGCCTGGGCCGGGTCTGCCAGCATACTGGCGAGCAGCGCCAGCAGCACCAGCAGCAAGCCCAGCAACAGCAGGCTGCGTTTCCATGGGATACTTCTCAAGGTGATTTTTCGGTTCATACAAGCTCCTTCCTGGTGGGATTACCAGATGTGGGGGATCAAACGCCAGCGCACGCCTCCGGCGTAGGCGGCGTAGTTGGATATAACCTGCTCCTCCCAGCGCATGCGCAGCAGCAGAGCGAGCAGAACGACAAGGATCAGGACGATATTCCAGGCGGAAGCAGCGCAGACGACCGCTCCGGCCAGGGAGACCAGCTCGCCCAGGTACATCGGGTGACGCACGAAGCGGTACGGGCCGCCCTCCACCAGGCCACGATCTGCCGGAGCGATGCCGAAGGAGCGTCCCAGCGTACTCTGCGCCCACAATGCGAGCAGCAGGCCCAGGATGGTAATCGCCTGCCCTGGCAGAGTCTCGTTGTCTATACGCAGCGCCAGCGGGAGTAAAGCAGAGACCCAGGCGATTGCCTTCTGCGGCCAGCGTACTTCCTCCGACTGACGGCTGCGGGTGACCAGCAGCCAGGCGGTCAGCCCGGATTGGGCGGCCAGTAAAGCGGGGATCAAACGAGCGTTTTGCCAGGCAGCCAGCAGGCGCAGGCCGGCCAACCCACCCCACAGCAGCAGGCAGGCAGCCAGTACAACTTTGTCAGACCAGCTAGAATTCATCAGCCTACCCAAAGATTGCCATCACGGGAACCATGAAGCTGCCCAGGATGACCAGCACGAAGGGGATAAAGAAGAAAAACGCCGTCGCCAGCATCAGCCGCCCGTTGAGCTTCTCGATTTCGCTATCCAGGCGGGCGCGGTATTCCCGGCCCAACGTGCGGGCGACCTCGTTCATCAGCAGCGCACCGGCCACGCCCTTCTCGGCCACCAGGTCGAGCTGGGCCGCAAAAGCCATCAATTCCGGCAGGCCGGCCTGGGAAAAGACTTCGACCAGCGCGCCGCGGATAGGCTTGCGCCCGAACAGCGGGCGTCCGGCGCTGCGCGAGTAGGCCAGCACATCCGAGAGCAGTCCGGTCAGGGGGCCGGGCAGGAGCGAGGCGCGCTGCACCGCCTGGTCAGGCGAAACGCCCGCGGACATCTCCGCCGCCACCAGCGCGGCCACTTCGGGCAGGCCGCGCACCACCCGCTTGCGCACCGTGTTGGCCTTGGCGCGCACCGAGATGAATGGGTAAGCCGCCGCTCCCAGGGGTGCGAGCAGCGAGGCCGGAGCCGGGTTGACCAGCAGCGCCAATGCGCCGATGCCGGCGTAGATCATGGCGCTGAACACCAACCGGCCCATGCCCCAGCCTTTGAAATAGCCGCCGCGCTGCGCCCAGCGCAGGTGCTCTTCCCAGGCTTCCAGCGAGAACGGCAATCGTTCGGCCACCCGCTCGCCGATCTGCTCGCCGCGCGCGGAACGCGGCTGGTTGTTGCCGGTTGAAACATAATAATCTTCCAGCCCGCGCCCGACTTTCGAGCGCAGGTGCAGGCTGCCGGCGAGAAAGTAGGCCACCAGCGCCAAAGTCCCAGCGCCCAGGAAGGGGGCAACCAAACGGAGTGTGTCGGTCATGTTCACCTCTCATTCCACCGATTCACGGATCAGGTCGCCGATGTAGGAAAAGCCAAACGCCGCCCAGGCCACCGCGGCCACGATGGCGATCTGGGCCGTAGCCGTGCGGAACATCGCCCCGCTGCCAGGGTTGGAAAAGGCCATGAAGATCGTTCCCCCCAAGGCCAGGACGATGACCCGGATCGTGCCCCAGGCGCCGTCCGCCTTAGAGAAAGCCTTCGAACGGCCTTCCAGGATGCCGGCCAGGTTATCGGCGACCATCTGGAAGGATTGAGCGTAGCCCAGCCCGCCCGTTTCCCACAGCCGCCCGATCTCGACCACCACCAGCAGCAGGGAGGATGAGATATTCCCGGCCTCGACCTGCATCTCTGCCAGCCCCGTTTTGCCGCGGGACTGGAGGGCGTGCACCAGGCGCTCGATCCAGGGCTTCAGTTGGCCATTCGGATTGAGTGAGAGGGAAGCATCCTCCAGCGCCTGCATCACGTTGGGGTTGAGCTGGATCACGCTGGACAGGTTCATCAGGAACGAAGGGATTTCCTTCTCCAGCGCCATGCGCGCCTTGTTCCACCGGCTGTTGACCAGGTTGTTGACCGCGAAATAGGCAATGAGCGGCCCGCCCAGCCAGAACAGCGGCGGCAGGCCGCAGGCGGCTGCGCCGGCTGCCAACCCCAGGCCGAGGATGCCGATCGTCAAGTAGAGCGAGAGTTGCTCCCGCCCGCTGACATCGAAGCCGTAGCCGGCGAAGGCCATCCTGATTTTGTGCTCCTGCGAGCCGGTGGCGATATCAGGCGTGGTGGTACCGGTGGAAGAAAAAGCGTAATCTTGCAGGGCACGGACTGCCGAAGGCCGGCGATTGAGCAGCCAGTTGAGCAGGCCGTGGGCGATGACTGCCGCGCATGCTGCGGCGAGGATGGAAAAAAGTGATTGGGGAGATAGAGTCAAGCAGCGCCTCCTGGGGCAGGAATCAAAAAGGCGCACCACCCGAAAGGGATGGCGCGCCGGTGTCGCCTGGTTAAATAAAAACGCGCCCGCCCAGGGGGGTGCGCAAATTCTGAGTGAATTATAATCCCATAATAGCACTCTGGTCAAGAATATCCCCAAAAAACAACGAAAAAAGTAGAAGGGAAAACGGTTGAATTATTTCACCGTCTGATCCTCATGATGGGTTTATAATTATCTAACCCATTTTGGGCAGGGTTCAATTAGATTGACACTCTGATCTACAAAGTTAGGTTATTTCTGGTTAAAATCTAGCGCAAACCGCCTGTAATGAACCAATTTTATGGCTCCACCACAACACAATTGAATACTCGGAGATAAGCCATGTTTCAAACGAAATCTCTTAAATTATTACCTGTCATGCTACTTCTGTGCATACTGCTGACCGCGTGTAGTAACTCGACCAAGGTAGCTCCAACTCCCATAACTCACACGACAACGCGCCAGCCAGGCTTGACGCCAACACTTACTCCAAGTCCAACTCAAATACCCACTTTAACGCCAACACTTACCCCAAGTCCAACTCAAACACCCACTTTAACACCAACTATTCCGACAAATACTCCAACCGCATCCCCAACTCCTACTCTAACCTCAACCCCGGTCCAACTCGCCTATGAGGCGATTTCTGTTAATAATTTTGATAGGCTTTCCATCGCGAAGTACCTGGGCTCTTCCGGAAGCCTAAGTTTCATCGAGTATTCAAATGATCAACAATATATTTTCCTGGCCACAGACCATGAATTTTGTAAATATAACTCTACAAACTTGATGTTGATAGATTGCTTTCGCTTACCAAACGCAATTTATGAGGGAGGTTATATAGATTATTCATTTAGGATTGTAGGTATTTCGCCAAATCAATCCTACATCTATAAATTCGAGACGAAATTTGAACCAGGATATAATAGGTATATCTTACAATTGATAAACCCACTAGACGGTGAACTAATCAGGGTGGTTAGTGGTAATCTAAAGCCTGATTATGGAGGGAATCGCTTCGTATGCTCAACTGTTCTAGATAATCAAGATGTAGTTGGAGTACATGATAATGGATATGCTGCTTTTTATGGAATAGCAGAAAATTCTAAATACTATTATAGAGATCATTCTTTTCCTGAAAATGGGTGTTTAAATATTGTTCATGGAAGAAAAGGTGTTGCCCTGGTAGGAAACGATGGTATTGATATTTACTCAGATTCTAAGACCACAATAGCCCACATTAAAGGGCGAAGGGAACATGTATCTGAAATTTCATATTCACCAGATGAAAAATATCTTGCAGTCGTATATAATCCAGAGACGATTTATGGCTCAGGATCTGGATTATTAGTTATCTATCGAACAGAAGACTATCTACCTGTTCTGGAAGAATTTTCATCCTGGCCAATTCGCGATGTAGCCTTCTCGCCAGATGGAGATCTGATGTCTTATGTTTCGAGTGGCAAAAGTGTGAATATCTATAAAACCAATACCTGGGAAAGAACCAACACATTATATGCCGAATCAGAGTATGGATATGAAAAGATTATCTTCTCTCCTGATGCGAATTATCTACTTATTAGCTCTGGTCTGCCTAAAAGTGGAAGGAGAGAGAGAGATTCTTACTTCTTATGGGATTTAAAGGGTGGGAGGTCGTCCCCTCAACGTATTATTCAAAACCCTGATGATTTTTGGGCCATTTCACCTTTTCCAATCCAAGCTGATTTTTCTGCTGCATCAAACTCTTTAGTTTACCTAAACAAGGCTGGCATGACCGTTCTTGATGTAGTGAACAATGAAGTGCTAAATTCCGACTGCTTAAGATCATATTCCCAACGGTTTTCACCTGATGGGAAACACCTTGCAATTGGAACTGGCAGGATATCATTTCTTGATTTAACCTCGGGCGAAATCCAATCATTTACTAATTCTCCAATTGGTTCAACTGAAGGCTGCGAAAGCGCTATTGTTGATGTAGCATATTCGCCCGATAATAAACAGATGGCTGCGTTGAGTTGGAATGGGGAACGAAAAGATTCCATTATTTCTGTTATAGATGTTGATTCCGGTGAGATACAATTTTCAGATCATATGACTTACGTAGTGGAGCCAGGGTCAATTGCATTTTCGAAAGATGGTACACTTCTAGCTGCTTCAGTTCCAGGATCTACCCTGAATATTTATGAAACAGACAACTTCACAAAATTGTTAGGAATGATAAATGCACCCGAAGATATAGTTTTTTCCTCGGATAATAAGTATTTGCTGGGAAATATTTCCGAAACCGTATACGTTTATGATGTCTCCGAATGTTTTGGAAGCAGCACTAATTCCACAAACATCAGGGGAGGTTGCGGAAATATCTTATCAACTATTGATTATGGTAAAGAAAAACTACAACTCTTTACTGAAAATACAATTATATCCATGGGAATCCATTTTTACTCCCGTAGAAACCCCGGATGGTATTGGCACAATGGCGATTATAAAGAGCCAGATACCTACAAACTATGGAGTTTGCCAACTGGGGAATTAACAGAATTTCCCCTTGACTATATTCCTCAAACTGTCGATGAAATAAGTGGTTCTAGCGTCTATACAGCTGCTGTTAATCAGGTTATCGTTTCATTAGAGAGAGGAATTCTATTGCTTAAAATATTTAATGGGAATGGTAACCATGGATGGGCATTGGTTGATCCAACCACACATCAGTATACGTAC
Source organism: uncultured Anaerolineaceae bacterium (assembly GCA_964629965.1). Lineage (GTDB taxonomy): Bacteria > Chloroflexota > Anaerolineae > Anaerolineales > UBA4823 > CAZVRZ01. The sequence continues at coordinate 5,633 of CAZVRZ010000098.1, read as the reverse complement.
CGTAACACTGAGGATTTCCTTTACATAAATGCCAATTATGACGATGATGTTATAAGTTGGGAGGATTATAACTATGGCGCAATGTTTGACAGCATTTCTCCTGATGGAAAATTCATCTTGTCGCTTTACCCTTTCTCATTGTGGGCGATTAAGTGAAGGAAATACATGTTTTTGTCAATTGATAAGCGGGGGCACGGGGGCTGTCCAAAAAGTAAATTTGGGCAGCCCTGTCGCGTTTAAAGAAAGTGTGATTCAATTTGCGGAATCTCTGCACAATGTACTGTACGCCCGGCGTGCGGCCGATTTATTTGACATAGAACAGGTTTACCCCTATAATGGAACGAAACAAGTAGGTACCATTGTCGAACAGCCGATATTTGGCGCATCCACGCATACCCTTGTATACGGGGGCGTTTAGGCCTGATCGCACAGACTTATTCATAAATGGAGGATCCGATGAAAAAGCACTATTGGCATGTTTTTAACCTGTTCATGATTCTGGCGCTGCTGCTGCCGGGCGGGCTGGCTTTGGCCGCACCCCAGGCGCCGGGCGCGTTCTGCGACGCGGTCAGCGAGATCCCGCTGGCGGAGTGCCAGGCACTGGAGGCACTGTACAACAGCACCAACGGCCCCGGCTGGACGGACCATACCAACTGGCTGGTCACGAACACCCCCAGCAACTGGAAGGGGGTAACGGTAGCGAGTGGGCATGTCACGAGTATCGATCTTCGTGAAAACCAGTTGAGCGGCAGCATTCCACCCGAACTTGGCGGACTGGCGAGTTTGGAATGGCTGTATCTTGAGAAAAACCAGTTGAGCGGCAGCATCCCCCCTGAACTGGGCAGCCTGGCGAGCCTGCAGTACCTGTACCTGGGCGAGAACCAATTGTCCGGCAGCATCCCTGCCGAGCTGGGCAGCCTGGCGAATCTGTCATGGCTTGGCCTAGGTGATAACCAATTAACGGGCAGCATACCTGCCGAACTGGGCGGGCTGGCGAACTTGGGAGGGCTGAACCTGACCGGCAACCAATTGACCGGCAGCATTCCCCCCGAACTGGGCAGCCTGGCGAATTTGTGGTACCTGTACCTATTCGACAACCAATTGACGGGCAGTATCCCAACTGAGCTGGGCAGCCTGGCGAACTTGCGGCACCTTTGGCTGTTCAGCAACCAGTTGAGCGGCGGCATCCCCCCTGAACTGGGCAGCCTGGCAAACTTGACCGTTCTTCACTTGAGCAGCAACCAGTTGACTGGCGGCATCCCTGCGTGGATAGGCAGCCTGGCGAACTTGACCAGTCTAGACCTGAGCAGCAACCAGTTGACCGGCGGCATCCCCCCCGAACTGGGCGGCCTGGCGAACTTGACCAGTCTAGGCCTGAGCAGCAACCAGTTGACCGGCAGCATCCCCGCCGAACTGGGCAGCCTGACAAACCTTGAGTCCCTGTCCCTGTGGGACAATCAATTGACCGGCGGCATTCCTGCGTGGCTAGGCAGCATGGTGAACTTGCAATGGCTTTTACTTGACAGCAACCCATTGACTGGCAGCATCCCACCCGAACTGGGCAACCTGGCGAACTTGCAGTATCTGAATCTGTCCGACAACCAGTTGACCGGCAGCATCCCGGCCGAGCTGAGCAGCCTGGTGAACTTGAAGAGCATGTACCTTGACAGCAACCAATTGAGCGGCAGCATTCCCCCCGCTCTGGGCGGCCTGGTGAACTTGCAGAACCTGATTTTTAGGAGCAACCAATTGACCGGCAGCATTCCTACCGAGTTGGGCAGCCTGGTGAATTTGAAAAGGCTTTACTTGGACGATAACCACCTCTCCGGCGATGTGCCGGCCAGCCTGGCCAACCTGACCAATTTATATGGACCCGGAGAATTTTGGGGAAACGATGGCTTAGACCTGGATTTCAACCAATTGAATGTGCCCGCCGGGTATCCGGTAGCCGGCAACCCGCTGCACGCTTTCCTGGTTTCCAAGGACGCCAACTGGCACCTGCGCCAGGGTACGGTGGTTACATTGCCGCCAACCGCGCCGGCTACGCTGGTGTATACCGATACGCAGGGAACGAACACCACCATCCAGATCCCGGCTGGCGCAGTGACCACGACCACGCAGTTGGTCTACACCCACGTGCCCACCGTCACCCAGCCCGGTGGATTTACCTTTGCCGGGCACGCCTTCGACCTGAACGCTTACCGGGACGGTGAGCTGCTGGATGGTTTCGTCTTCGAAGAGGCAGTCACCATCACAGTCGAGTACAGCGAGGCGGATATCGCCGGGATAGACGAGAATGCGCTCAGCCTGCAGTGGTGGAACCCCGCCGCCAGCGCCTGGCAAGAGGCCGCCTGCGGCGCTTATGACCGACACCCGGCGGAGAACTGGTTCAGCGTACCCATATGTCACCTGAGCCGGTTCGCTGTGTTCGTCGTACCGGATCAGAGGATGGTTTTCATCCCCTTGGTGAAGCGGTAGCTCGATTCGCCCTGGACCGCGTCACCGAAACTACATTGCGAATCAGCAGACAGGATTGGCAGGGTTTATAAGCACAACCCTGCCAAAAACTGATTCCGCACTCCGGTCTGCCGGATCAATGGAAAATGTTATGTTCGATATCGAGTTGGTTTCACAAGAATTGATCCGCCTATTGAAAATAGTTGCCTGAAAACCACGTTACCTGCCTTCATCTCCGAGGCGGTTTCCCACACGCCGAGGATCTTCCTCTTCCCTTCCAGCCACCCCACCTGCACCACCAGGTCCACCGCCTGGGCGAAGATCTCTTTGGCCGCTTCCAGGGGCACCTGGGCGTCGGCGAACATGATCACCGACATGCGGTGTACGGCAGCTTCTGCTCCTTCTGCGTGGAAAGTACACAGCCCCGGATGGTCGGACATCTGGGCGCGGAATAAGGACAGGACGGCCTGGCCGGTGCGCACCTCGCCCACGATCAGCCAATCCGGGGCCATGCGCATGGCATCGTCCACGCCATCCTGCACCCGGTAGGACGGAATAGTCGAGCCGGGCGGAGAGGGGCGCGCTTCGAGGGTGACCACGTTGGAATGCTGCAGCCAGATCTCTTCCGGGTCTTCGATCTTCACAATCCTGGCGTGCTGCGGGATGCCGTTGGCCAAAGCGGATAGCAGCGTGGTCTTGCCGGTGGCCGTACCGCCCACCACCAGCACCCGCAGCTTGCTCGCTACTGCCTCCACCAAGCCGTCGATCACGCCTTGCGGGGCCATGTTCCAGGCCACCAGCTGATCGGGCAGCACCGGCTTTGGCTCGAACAGGCGCACGTTGATGGCCGGGTAGCCGGCGCCGGGCGCCAATCCCGGATGGATGATCTTGATGCGCGCTCCCGACAGCCCATCCGGCGAGCGCGGCAGCTTGGCGTCCACGGACGAGGTGGCTTCCGACACCGCCCGGCCCATCGGCGCCAGCAAGGCTTCGACCAAGCGCCAGACTTCATCCAGGGACGGATGCACATCCAGCTTCTCGAAGCCGCGCGCCCCTTTCTTCATCAGCCAGAGCGTGCCGTCCGGGTTGAGGGCGATCTCGGAAAGATCGTCCCGCGCCGGCGGGAGCAGCTCGTTGAGAAAGCCCAGCCCACCGGTGCGCGCCACCAACTGCTGCACCAGGGCGGCGTTCAGCGCAGTCGGCACGACCAGGCCCAGCCTGGTGGCGGCCAGCGAGAGGGCGCTCCCGGCCTGGGCGGTCAGCTTCGTGCGGTCTCGAATGGTGGCCAGCGGCAGTCCTTGCAGGCTGTGCAGGGCCTGCTCGACCAGCGCCTCCTGCTGATCTTTGGTGATGGAATGCGCCAGGTCAGCCCAGGACATTGGCGAGGAGTACATCGCTATACCCTCAGTTTCAGGCCCAGCAAGTTGATCTCGCGCCCCTTGCTCTGCAGGCGATTGGCGCTGTTCGCAACGTGCGCACCGTTGGTCGAGAACAGAGCGTTGGCCAGCGGCTGGATACCGCGGGTGAAGGCCTCCGACGTCATCAGCGGGATGCGCTTGCGATCCTGTAACTCTCCAACCTGGGGATCGTCGGCGATCTGGGCCACGATGGGCGGGAACGGCTGCCCAAGCAGCCCCGACGCGGCTCTGTGCCATTCATCGGATGTCATACGGCTGGGGGTGATGCGGTTGAGCGCCACGAACACACCGCCAGGGGCAATGCGGTGTTCCCCGGCCAGGCGCTCGACGACCGTGCGGTAGGCATGCACGGTGCGCATCACGCCCTCCAGCGAAGGACGCGCCACCAGCACCAGCGTATTGGCGGCTGAGATGGCGCTGGCAGCCAGGGCGGTGGGCGGGGCGTCGAGCACGATCACGGCATAGCTGGCGTAGGCGGCAGTCAGCACCAGCTTCTGCACCGAGTTGGGCACATCCTGTTGAGAACCGGCCGGAGCTTCGCTGCGGTAGGCCATCGATTCCGAGAGCACGTCCGGGAAGCCGGCCAGCACATCGAGCGTATCGAATTTCTGGATGGCCATCTTCAGCCCATCCTGGCTGGGATTCGAGCGCCAGGAGACGATGTTCGGCTCTGGCTTGAGGCCCAGCACCAGGGGCAGGTCGTCGGGCGCGCCCAAACCGATCAGCAGCGTGGGCAGGCCGCGCCGGGCGGCTTCGTAGGCCAGGTTGGTTGAGACCGTGGTCTTGCCCACCCCGCCGGCCTGGTTCCACACGGCAATGATGCGCAGAGGCGCAATGCCGCCCCCCCCGGCAGGTGAATAGCCAGCGCTGCGCGGCTGCCACAGCGGTTCCATGCCCGACCTGCTGCTCTGCCGCAGGACCTGTACATCGCCAAAGAGCTTGCCGGACAGCTCCGCCAGATTGGCATCGCCGTGGTAGAGACCTTTGACGGATGGGACTTTGCGGATATTATCCACGATTTCCTTATCAACTCCCTGCGGTAGGATCACGTAGGCTGCACCGCCAAAGCCGGTGAGCATATCGATCACCCCTTTGGGATGTGGGTAGATGCCGGCGTCGAGCAGCAGCGCTTCGGGCTCTGAGTCAATCTTGCAGCTCAGGTCTTGCGGGTCGGTCGCATAGGTAGTCACCCGGGCGCGGGCGTCGGCGGCCAGGGCCGCATACCAGGCGTTGACGCGTGGCAGCGGCCCGGCCAGCAGGATAGTGACGGCTTCAGATGGAGAGGAATTATCAGGCCACATAGCAACCCTCATGGGAACGGGAGAACGATGGTGGGAGTGGGGGTCGGCGCACAGATCCCGCCCGGGCAGGGCGTGGCGGTGGGCGTCGGGCCGGGGGTGATCACCAAATTGGGCAAAAAGACGCCTGAGGTGATGAACGACTGCGGTGCGTCCGGCTCCAGGAACAGGCTCAACTGCACGTTGGCCACCAGGTCGAGCGCCGGCAGCAGGTCGGTCAGGCTGACCAGGCGGCTCTCGGAGTTGACGCCAAAGGTGGAGAAATCGTAGCCGATGGTGATGGCCTCCACCGGCACGGCCAGCACGACCGTGCCTTCGCTCTCGCGCCGGCTTTGAGAAGCGGCGCTGCTGCCCGAGAACACGTTGCCAGAGGCGGAGGCAGATGTCGAGGCGGCGGGCTGCACTTCCTGCGCCGACTTGAACTCCGGCGAGATGTACAGCACGCGCAGCCCGTTGGCGA
>CAZVRZ010000097.1:0-20453 GCA_964629965.1 uncultured Anaerolineaceae bacterium | reverse complement strand
TGACCAGGTGCATCTGTGGCGGCAGGTGCTCGAGCAGAAAGGTGAGCGCCTGGTCAACCGGTGGAAAATCGATCACGTGGTAGTCGTCCAGTACGAGGATGAAATGGTCCTGGGCGGTGGTGATTTCATTGAGGAGGGCTGTCAGAATCGATTCGATTGGCGGGGGCTGAGGGGATTGGAGCGAAGCCAAAGCTCCTGAGCCAATATTCGGCGCAAGTGTCTGCAAAGCAGCCACGAGGTAAGTCAGAAAACGGGTGGGGTCATTATCCCCTTCATCCAGCGAAAGCCAGGCGGCTGGCCGCCCGCATCCAGCGATCCATTCGCTGACCAACGTGGTTTTGCCGAAGCCAGCCGCAGCGGAGATGATGGTCAGTTTACGGTGCAGTCCATCATTCAGCCTTTCAAGCAGGCGCGGGCGGGATACCGCTTTGGGTCGCGGCAGGGGGATATATAGCTTGGTAGCTAAAATCGGCGCGGGCATGAGTTAATTATAAGGCTCAACTCCAATTCCACGCATACCAGATCGTGACCACATTGAATCCCATGCTGACCGCCAGCAGGAATTTGTCATATAACGATGGATAGGTGGGTAGGCCAACCAGGTTGAACAGGAAAAAGAAGCTGGCCAGGATGATATTCGCCCAGCGACTCACAGGCTGGGGCAATACCAGGTTCAGGAAAACCATCAGGATGGGCGTCAACATCAGAACCGCGATCCCAAGCCAAACGAACTGGTTTAAATTCATGTCGGCCATCGGTTTTTTTGCCAGGTCGCCGCTGCAAATGCGCAAGACATCGTCATAAAGATAGATTAGCGTGACGACCACCCAAGATGCGGAAAGAATAATTTTTGTATCCATTGTTTGATTACTCCTGTGCCGCGATTGTGATGACCACTTTGCCTCGGGCGTGGCCTCTTTCAAAATACCGAAAAGCTTCAGCGGTTTTACTTAACGGGTAGCATTCATCAATAACCGGTCTGATCTTTCCGTCTTCCAAAAGATCTCTTATGAAAAGCAAATCTTTTTGATTTGCTTTTTTCATTACGCTTGTCATCTTCCTGCCATCGCTTTTTGACATAAAGGGTCCCAGGAGCAGTGACTGGAACGTTTGCGCTGGCAAGCCTCCTATGAAGACGTAAATGCCCTGGGGAGTTAAAGCACGCTTATACGCGGAAAGGGGATGATAACCATTCACGGCAAGGATGAGATCATACTGCCGTCCATTTTGGGTGAAATCTTCTTTGGTGTAGTCAATGACATGGTCTGCGCCGATCGAGCGCGCCATCTCTAGATTCCGCGTGCTGCACACGCCAGTCACTTCCGCTCCAAACGCCTTGGCAATCTGCACCGCAAACGTCCCCACCCCGCCAGACGCCCCGTTGACTAGAACTTTTTGCCCGGGCTGAATATGCCCTTGATCGCGCAAGCCTTGCAGGGCAGTGACGGCTGCCACGGGTATAGCCGCAGCTTGCTCAAATGAAACATTGGACGGCATTAGCGCCAAAGCGCTTTCAGGAACAGAAACATATTCGGCAAAACTGCCACTGCCAAGCCCAAAAACATCTCCAAACACCGCATCCCCTGGCCGAAACTGTTTGACGCTTCTGCCAACTGCTTCCACGCACCCCGCAATGTCAGCACCGAGGATCGTGTTCTTAGGTTTGAACAGCCCAACGCCCATCAGACGCATTGGGAAGAAGTCAGCAGTCAGCATATGCCAGTCCCCCGCATTGATAGATGCTGCATAGACTTTTACCAGCACTTTTTCTTCATTGAGGGCAGGCTTTTTCACCTCTTCGAGATGAAGAACATCTGGTGGGCCATATTTTGTGTATACAATCGCTTTCATATTGATCTCCTTTTTTGAACGATATGGATGGGTTTCATAAATTTGGACTTGAATAAAATTGTGATCGCCACCCGGTTACCGGGGGTGGAAATGGGCTGGAAATGTTATCAAAGATAAACCTCCTTTCCAAGGTGCTTATATCCATATACTATTTGACGCCCGACATATCCGCCTGGCCAGTCCCGAGCGTAGTCGAGGGGCCGTGTTCGAGAGGACTGACTGAGACCAAAGGCATACCCAAATCACGCACTTTTTTTAGCAAGCCATGCAACGCGGCTTGGTCAATCACCGGACCAGTTAAAAGCGTGTCGCCGTTGTCTTCCTGCGTGATGGTCAGGCCCTCAAACCATTCGGCCCACCGGTCATCCAGGTGTCCCTTGAGGCGGATTTCGTAGCACTGATGCTGGTTATGTTTTTCGTCGAATGTTTGTTTGTCACTCATCATGCGCCTCGCGTTTTTCCTTTCGTTGTTTATCTGCCCAAAGGATACCGCCCGATGTGGTGAGGCGTCATCACCACATGATGTGATTGAGGTTGTGATTGTTGGCGAAAAACAAAAAGCCCCGGCAGATGGTTGGAGGACACCTGTCGGGGTCGGAGTTGGGTTTTTTGGGTCAGTTAGAACAAGTCGAGTTCCTGGGCCCGGCGGACAGCCGCCTGGCGATTATTGACCCCCAGTTTGTTGAAAATGTTTTTGGTGTGGGTGCGAAAGGTGTTGAGCGAGACGATCAATTGGCCGGCAATTTCGGGGCCGCTTAATTCGCTTCGGAGCAGCTTGAGCACTTCCAGCTCGCGTTCGCTCAAAGGCTCTATCATGTCTGATTTTTGATGGATGATTGCTGATTTTGGCGCCGCCACCGGTCGTGTAAAGGCAGCCAGGAGTTTGTCCACATAATCGCTCAACGGATGGTCACGATTGCGCGATTGTTTTTCAATCAACAATCGCATCGCTTCGCCTTCATCCACAAAGATGCGAACATAGCCTTCCGGCTCGGCCAGAGCCAGGGCGCGTTCCAGCGCGGCGAGAGCTTGTGGGCGATTGCCCTGCACTTCGTGGGCCAGCGCCTGCACCAGCAGGATGTCGAGCGCGCTGCCCCGGCGCTTTTGCGCTTCGGCGGCTTGCACCAGGCGTGCGAGCAGGGCGTTAACCTGCGGGTTGGCGATTTCCAGCCGGGCCAGGGTGAGGTGCTCGAACTCATGCAAGTAGCTGACTTCATCTGCCAGCGAAAGCCCGCGTTCTGCCGCCCACGCCCGGGCTTTATCGGGCCGCCCCTGTTTGAGATAGATGCGCGCTTTCAGGGCCGCAATGGGGCGCAGGTCAGGCACGGCGCTTTGGATATAGACCCGTTTGGCCTCGTCGAGCAGGGCCAGGGCGGTTTCCAGATCGCCTGCGGCCTCTTTCAGTTGGGCCTGGGCCACATGCCAGCGGTGCAGCCAAACCGGGGTGGTTTGCAGACCCAATTCGGCGGCTCGTTTCAAGTGATGAGCGGCGAGGGTGTCATCTCCCCGCTGACGGTAGATCATGGACAGGCCGAGATGATGGTGGGCAGTGATGTGTTCGGCCTCCGGGCCGTGTTGGGCGGCCAGCTGCAAGGCATCCTGATAGGTCCGCTCGGCCTCGCTCAGGCGCCCCAAGCCCACCAGCAGGTCGCCTACACCAAAGGCGCTGGCAACCACGAAGACGTGATTGCCCAGCCGGGTCATGCTCTCCATCCAATCACCAAGCGCCCGGATGGCCGACTCCAGGTTGCCGCTGGCCCAGTGGGTGGACTCCAACGTGATGGCAGCCCGGGAGCGGAGGTTAATATCATTCTCGGGAATCAATCGGATGGCCTGTTCGGCATATTTCACCGTGTCGGCCAGGTTGCCCTGCATTTGGGCGTTGTAGGCGCGGGCCAGGGCAATGCTGCCCGGGAGGGGCTTGAGTTCCGCCTTGTCCGCTGCACCAGCCAGGGCCTGCTCGGCGTTTTGCAGGTGAATTTCGCTGGTTTCCGGCTCCCCGGCAAGCGAAAAGGCCCAGCCAAGCTGGACGCACAGCGCGGGCCGGGCGCGAATCACCGTCTCTGGCAGCGTCTTCACCCAGCCAAGCCAGGCGGCCGTCTGGAAACTTTCCTCCATCCCCTGCCAGGCCGCTTCAGCCAGCCCCGCCGCCCGGACAAAATCCCCGGCTGCGATGGCGTGGTGAAACGCCGCGCCCAGGTCGCCGTTCTCTTCATGCCACTGGCTGGCGCGCAGGTGGAATTCGGCGAATTCCTTGGGTTTTCCCAGGCGCTGGCGCAGCAGATCGCCAAAGAGATGGTGATACCGGTACCAGCGCCGCTCGCTATCCAGCGGCACGATGAACAGGTTAGTGCGTTCGAGATATTCCAGGGTTTCCTGCCCGGAAGCAGAAGGAGAACCCAAAACAGCGTCACACAGCGGGCCGCACATGCGGTCCAGGATGGATGTGCGCAGCAGAAAAGTCTGAACGACTTCGGGCTGCTGATGTAGGACTTCTTCAATGAGGTAATCCAGCACGAAATGGTGGCTGCCGGTGAAAGATTTGATGAAACTGGCGGGATTTTGATGTCCATGCATTGAGATCGCGGCTAATTGCAAGCCCGCAATCCAGCCTTCAGTGCGGGTTTCTAGTGCGGTAATATCTTCCATTGAGAGGTTCAGGTCCATCACCTGGTTGAGAAAATCATTGGCCTCGGCGGGGATAAAACGCAAGTCGGCGGCACGCAGTTCGGTCAATTGGCCCCGGGCGCGTAGCCGGGCTAGGGGGAGATGTGGGTCTTCCCGACTGGCAATGATCAGGTGCATCTGTGGCGGCAGATGCTCGAGCAAAAAGGTGAGGACTTCGTCAACCGGTTTGGAATCAATCACTTGATAGTCGTCCAGGACAAGGACAAAATTGTCCGGGACGGTGGTGATTTCATTGAGCAGGGTCGTCAGAATCAATTCGATGGATGGCGGTTGAGGGGCGTGGAGCAAGTCCAACATCCCTTTTCCAATATTCGCCGCAATCGTTTGCAACGCCGCGACGAGGTACGTCAGAAAGCGTGTGGGGTCGTAATCTCCTTCGTCCAGTGATAGCCAGGCAACCGGTCGTTCACAAACAGCAACCCATTCGCTGACCAGTGTCGTTTTCCCAAAACCAGCAGGGGCAGAAATGAGGGTCAGCTTGCAGCCTGAAGAGAGACCCTCGTTCAGCCGCTCGATCAGGTGAGGGCGGGGGACAATTTTAGACCGAGGAGGGGGGATATAAAGTTTCGTGGCTAAAATTGGCGCAGACATGGATCAATTATAAGATACACCTCATAATTCAAGAAGTGGCAAACCCTCACGTTCCGCTTCCCCGCCGCCAGCATCGCTCAAACCGTACACCTGCGTCGGCTAGGATGATATGTTGTGACCGGAATCAAAAATCCCCATCTAACGAGGATTTCTACGAAAGGTGGACCCGGCAGGAGTCGGACCTGCGACCAAGCGAATACGTGTTCCAGCCCATCTTCGCCAGGCGCTCACGGACAGGCAAGGCTTTCTGAAACAGGAGCAGACGCTAGTTACACAAAGTTGCTGAACATTGGCAGACTGGATACAACGATACTCTTGCTGATTGACTTATTGTCAGACAGAAGCCTTTGATCAATCTTGGATGCTGCACCGTTTACAAATAAGACACGTTAACGTAAGGTACCCTCGTGGGGGCACAGAGAAAAACCGCCCGGCGCTTTACCGGGCGGTTTTTCTATTCTCTCGATTCCAATTGCTCTAACCTGTCCGAAAGAACCTCGCCCGGCGTTAGGATTACCGGTCGAGATCATCATTCTAGTTGACCGGCGCAATCTTCTTGCGCCTCGGCAGGAGCGGCAGCCGCCAGCTCCCCTCCCCGCTCAGGCGAATGTCACGGCGGACAAAGCGCAGCCAGGCTATCATGATCATGAGCGTGCTGGTCCACAGCAAGGCGAACAGCCAGGTCAGGTTCAAATCTTGGAAGGATAGGGCGGTCTGGAAATAGTGGTACGGCATGAACTCTGCCATGGTTGCGAGGCGCTCATCCATGAACGCCAGAGACGACACAAAATAGCTGGTGACCATGACAACGCTGGTGACCATCGCTGCCAGGTTGCGCGATGGCAGGAACATGCTCAGGGACAACGCGAGAGCCGCATAGATGATGATCTGGGTCATAAGGGACAGGAAGGGAACGGCCATTTGGCCCCAGGTAAAACCCAGGCTAGAGCCTCCCAAAAGGATGCTGAAACCCAGCCAGCCCAGGAACATGATCGACAGAATTGCTCCTATGAGGCCCAGCGACCTGCCGAAGAAGAAGGCGGAACGTCCAACGGGATGGGCCATGATCAGATCGAGGCGGCCGCGTTCCTCGTCACTGACAATCAAGCCGCTACCCACCATCACGGCGAAGATACCGATAATGATGGGCATCATCGAGAAAGCATACATCCCAAGGTAACCAGCTGGGGTGACCAGGCTGGTGGCATCCCCGCCGAAGAAAGCCAGGAACTCGGGCGGATAGCCGGCAATCAGTTGTTGGAGTTGATCTTGCTGCGCTGCCATAGAATCATACATAGGGACAATCATCAGGCCGTAGATGGCCAAACCCAGCCCCCAACCCAGGATCTGACCACGCAGGTGGGCGTAGGTGTAGCGAAAAGTATTCCATAAGCGTTTCATTGTCTTATTCTCCTAATTCGACACTTACTTTTTATAATAGGTCAGGAAAACTTCTTCCAGGCTGGGGTGCTCTGTCTCCAGGTATAAGACTGGCAGGCAGCCTAATGCCTGCACCAGCATTTCCATGTCGCCGGCCACCTGCAGCGTGACGCAAGTTTGTCCGACCTGGGAGATGATCTGCACCCCTGGGAGCCTGCCCAGGTCGGTGACTTCGACTGCCTTCTTGAAGCGGACGGTAAGGCGGTTCAAGGCGCGCTGGGTGAGGCTGTTGGTATCGGCCACCTCAACGATCTCCCCGGACCGGATGATCGCCACCCGCCCGGCCACGTTCTCCACCTCGCTCATGATATGCGAGCTGAAGAAGACGGTCGCTCCGGCAGCATTCGCCTCGCGTAACAGACCCAGTACCTCCTGCTGCATCAGCGGATCCAGGCCAATGGTCGACTCATCGAGCAGCAGCAGTTCGGGGTGGTGCATCAGAGCCTGGATAACGCCGATCTTCTGCTTGTTGCCCTTGGATAGATTCTTGATCTGCGGTTTCAGATCAAGATCCAGGCGCTCGGCCAATTGACGTACGTAGCTCCATTCGACGCGTCCATTGCGCATATCGCTGAAGAAACGCAGTTGGCGCTCAGCCGTCAGGTTTTCGAAGAATTGCATCTCGCCGGGTAGATAGCCTGTGCAGGCCTGGACAGCCACCGGCTCGACCTGCGGGTCAATCCCCAGTAGGCTGGCTTTCCCTCCATCTGGGCGGATCATATCGAGCAGGCAGCGGATGGTGGTGGTTTTTCCGGCTCCGTTTGGGCCCAGAAAACCGAAGATCTCACCCCGGTGAATTTCCAGGTCGATCCCACGCAGGGCACGCACCTTGCCGTAGGATTTTGTCAACCCATGAACCTCGATTGCCAGTTTCTGATCGGTCTTGACAGGGATATTTGTTTCCATCGTAGAACCTCCTTACTTGAACTTTGACCTTTGGGTGGGATCGCCTTGTTGCAGGGAGCGCAGGACCAGGTTTAGATCCCACAAGCGGATCAACAGGCCGCGCAGGGCAGCTTGATCGGCCAGCACCCCGCTCAGGGTGGTCATATGCCTGCCATCGCTCTCCTGCCACGAGACAAGCTGCATACTGCCCAGCCAATCTGACCAGCTCGCATCGACCTTTCCCTCGACCGTGATCTGGTAGTACCTGGACATGCGGGATGGAACGCTCATCTCGGTGGACATCGACAACCTCCTGTAACTTGCTTCTATCATACTGGAGGCGCGGTACGGTTGTGACCGGACGAAAGTATGGTTGGAGTACTGTTTTTTGAGAAGCAGGAAAGTGGGATTATGCCGGCGGCAGGAGGCCCAGGCTGCGGGCCCGGGCGATGGCCTGGGTGCGGTTCTTGACGCCAAGTTTGCCGAAGACGTTGCTGGTATGTCCCTTGACTGTGCTCAAGGAGATGTATAGGCGCTGGGCGATCTCGCGATTGGACAGACCTTCGGCGATCAGGCACAGCACTTCCAGCTCGCGCTCGCTGAGCGGCTCGATCAGAGCTTCAGAGGAGGGGCGTCTGGAAGGCTTAAGGCTTTGGTTTTCTTCGGCTAGAACTGCAAGCATCCTGCCGACGTAAGCAGGGAAGATCCCGTGTGCGGCTGCCTGGTAAAGCAGGCGAGCCATGGCTTCCCCCTCGTCGACGAAAGTACGCAGGTAACCTTCTGGCTCGGCCTGAGAGAGCGCCTTCCCCAGGGTCTGCAGAGCCTGGTCGAGCTCCCCTTTCTGGTGCAGAGCGAGTGCCTTGAGGGCCAGAACCTCGATCAGCCGGCGTTGATTCTTTCTCTTTTCGATCAGGTTTTGCAATAGCGCGATAAGCTCCAGCGCTTGTTCCGGCTGGCGCTGTGCCAGCAGCAGGCGCACCAACACCATGCATTCACCCTGGAACACTTCATAGTAAGCCGCGTTCCGGCTTGCCTCGGCAAAAATCTCGGCGGGCGGTCGATCCAAAAAGCCGCGGCCGTGCGCCCATTGGGCTGCCTGATCCACTTCGCCGCGGGCAAGACAAAGGCGCGTCTGCATCGCTTCCGCAAGACGGTCATCCATCAGTATGGACTGGGTGGCTTGAGCCTGCTGGCGCGCCTTGTCGATGTACAATTGTGCAGCTTGCCAATCGTGTTTGTTCAGGTAAACTCGGGCGACTCCCAGGTTAGCCACCGGCAGCCCGATTTCAGAAAAAACTTCCATCATCCTGACAGCATCCAGCAAATAGTCCAGCGCCGTATCCAGGTCGCCCTGCTCACGGAGCATCTCGCCCAGGTTGAACAAGGTTTTGCCAAGCATGGGAGTCTGGCTGCCGATCCGTTGGTTTGCCATATCCAGGATTTGATGGCAGGTAGCTATGGCGGTGCGTAGCTGTCCCTGGATATAGCGCAGGCCCGACAGGTTGGTCAGCGCCATGATGGCCATCATCACATTCTCAGACTGGTTGGAAATCTCCACCACCAGCTCGAAAGCCCGGGTGGCGGCGGGGATATCCCAGGCGAGCGTGTACCCCATCCCCAGCGTGTCCGCGGCCAGGCTGCGGAAGAAGGGGTGTTCGGGGGGCAACTGTTGCAATGCCTTTTCAGAGAGTTGGATGGCACGTGTGGGATCGCCCTGATGAACAGCCAACAGGGCCAGCAGCATGTTCTTCTCGCCCTGGAACTCTCCCAAGTTGCTGGAATTTGTCATTTTCTCTATCAGAGAAGCTACCAGCCGGATGGGCCGGGCGCGCAGGATCAATGCAATGCCATATAGGGAACCTAATAGAGGCTGAGCCAGTACCTGTTCTTCTGGCAGCGCTTCCAGCCAGCGCAGCAGGGAGGCGGCCTCTCCGTACATCAGCAAGCGTTCGGCAACCCCTTCGATCAGCCTGGCAGCCTGCTCAAAATCCCTGCCAGCGATAGCATGCTCGATAGCCAGGTCTGGCAGGCCGTTCTGCTCGAACCACCGGCTGGCCCGGCTGTGCAGCTCAGCAACCATTTCTGCCTGGGTGGACTGGAGGCGCTTGCGCAGCAGGTCGGCAAAAAGATTGTGGTAGCGATACCAGGCATGTTGGCTGTCCAGGGGCACGATGAACAGATTGGCATCCATGAGCTGCTCAATGATCACCTGGGCATTGCTTTGTCCGGTGACCGCCTCACACAGCGGGGCCGACAAACGCTCCAGGAGCGAGGTCTGCAACATAAAGCTGCAGATGTGCTCTGGCAAGTGCGCCAACACCTCGTCGGTCAGGTAATCGGCGATGAACTCGTGTTCACCGGAAAAGGCCCTGAAAAAGGCAGAACGGTCTTGCATAGTGCGCAGGGAAACGGCTGCCAGTTGCAGGCCCGAGACCCAACCCTCGGTCTTTTGGGTCAGAAAAGCCAACTGCTCTGGAGCCAGTGCCAGTTCCATCGTCTGGTTGGCAAATTCCGTCACCTCACCAGGCAGAAAGCACAACTCTTCCTGGCGCAATTCAACCAACTGCCCGCGCGCCCGCAAACGAGCCAGAGGCAGGGCTGGATCAGCACGCGTGACCAATACCAGGCACATCTGTGGCGGTTGGTGATCCACCAGGAAAGCCATGAAGTTCTGGATTGCTTCAGCAGTAAGCAGGTGATAGTCGTCCAGGACCAGGAAGAAGCGTCCGGGGATTTCACTCAGCTCATTGATGAGCAGAGTCGCCAGGATGGGAACTGGTGAGGGCTTGTGTGTCTGAAGCAGCTTGAGCAGACTCGCTCCAATCCCCGGGCGGATGCGCTGCAAGGCTGTGACAAAATAGGTCAGAAAACGGGTGAGATCATCGTCGCCGCGCTCCAACGTCAACCAGGCAAACTGATCCGGACGGATCTGTTGTGAAGTCCGCAGCCACTCACTGACAACCGTGGTTTTGCCATACCCGGCAGGCCCGCAGACCAGGGTCAGCGAGGCATTCTGTCCCAGACTTTCATCCAATATCCGCAGCAGCCGCTGGCGATGGATGATCTTTGCACCAGCCGGCGGAACATTGAACTTAGTCGAGAGCAGCGGGAGGGACAAGGGATTGCCTCAAGCACAAATTACAGAAATATTTTAACGTTGCTCAACATGATTATAGCATGTGCCAGAGCTTATAAAGATCATCCCCAGGTGGCGATGTATAGCATTTTGTCATTAAGCGGTTCCAGACCGGGGTCAGCTACTGACCAGCCACCGGGCAGGCCGAGCTGCTGGGCAGTTAATGCGAAGTAGCACATGGCGATGCCGATATCCAGGCGCTGCAGGTCTGCCAGGCGCAGCAGGGTAAAATACCAGCTTCCTTGACCGTAGCCCGGCGTGCGCTTGCAGTAAAAATGCCAGCGGCTGCCATCCATGAGGATGCGCCACGGTTGTTTATTGGATGCCGATGGCGCCAGGCGCACCATTTCAAGCGCGGGGGCGTAACCGCCGGCCTGGATGGCGCGTGGGATGGTAAATGGTTGGCAGAAAGAGCCATCGAAGAACAGCGTTTCCCAGGGCAGGCGGGTATCCGAACGCGCCCCGCGGCGTAGCAAATCCCTTTCTCGGACACCCGGGACGGGGTAGCCGGTGGCCGTCACCACGGGGATGATTTCGTCGGCGCGCTTGCCAATTTTCCTGGCAAAACTGCTCTGGGTGAACGATCCACCCAACCAACAGTTGCCGAGGCCCAGGGCGGTGGCTTCGAGGACGGCTTTTTCCATCATGTAACCGAAATCTTCCAGGGCGTGCTCAGCTACTTCGACGGCGCCGATGATGAAGCCAGCCGGATTCTTGATAAAGCCGTAAGTTCCCAGCCCGCGCAGAGAGGCGCGATCCTCCCCGGTGGCGGCAATCAGGCTGAAGCGGATCTTTGATCCGAGTGGGCCGCGTGACAGCGCTGCCAGGCTGGCCAGCAGCGCCGAGCGTGTCTCATCTGCAATTGGGTCTTCTCGATAAAAACGGACTGAGTACCGCTCGCGAATAATATCCTGTAGGTTAATCGCCATTTTTCCTGTTTCCTGCTCGGTGATGCTGAACTCAAACTGGCGTTATTTTAACATGTGTCCAATAGGTGTACCATCTTGACCCTCTAATCAATAAGACACGTTAACGTACGGTACCCCCGTGGGGGTAACATCGACTAAGGTTTCCTAGGAAACAAGAAATTGAGCATTTTTCTATTGCCTCCGTCTGTTTAATCTCCCAAATTCTGCGATCCCTGCCTTATACACTATCCTGAACAACACATTTCCAGCCAGCCAACTTGTACCACCAGGTCGACCGCCTGGGCGAAGATCTCTTTGGCGGCTTCCAGAGGCACCTGGGCGTCGGCGAACATGATCACCGACATGCGGTGTACGGCGGCTTCCGCCCCTTCTGCATGGAAGGTACAAAGCCCTGGATGGTCGGACATCTGGGCGCGGAACAAGGATAGCGCAGCCTGGCCGGTGCGCACCTCGCCCACGATCAGCCAGTCCGGGGCCATGCGCATGGCGTCGTCCACGCCATCCTGCACCCGGTACGGCGGGACGGTCGAGCCGGGCGGAGAAGGGCGCGCTTCGAGGGTGACCACGTTGGGATGCTGCAGCCAGATCTCTTCCGGGTCTTCGATCTTCACGATCCTGGCATGCTGCGGGATGCCGTTGGCCAAAGCCGATAAGAGCGTGGTCTTGCCGGTGGCCGTGCCGCCCACCACCAGCACGCGCAGCTTGCTCGCTACCGCCTCCACCAATTCCTCGATCACACCTGCGGGGCCATGTTCCAGGCCGCCAGCTGCTCGGGCAGCACCGGCTTTGGCTCGAACAGGCGCACGTTGATGGCCGGGTAGCCGGCGCCGGGCGCCAATCCCGGATGGATGATCTTGATGCGCGCTCCCGACAGCCCATCCGGCGAGCGCGGCAGCTTGGCGTCCACGGACGAGGTGGCTTCCGACACCGCCCGTCCCATCGGCGCTAGCAGCGCTTCGACCGAGCGCCAGACCTCATCCAGGGATGGATGCACGTCCAGTTTCTCGAAGCCGCGCGCCCCTTTCTTCATCAGCCAGAGCGCACCGTCCGGGTTGAGGGCAATCTCGGAAAGATCGTCCCGCGCCGGCGGGAGCAGCTCGTTGAGAAAGCCCAACCCACCGGTACGCGCCACCAACTGCTGCACGAGGGTGGCGTTCAGCGCAGCCGGCACGACCAGGCCCAGCCGGGTGGCGGCCAGCGAGAGGGCATCGCCGGCCTGGACGCCGGCAGCCTTTCGGTTCTCGGCGCTCAGGGGGACAAAGTACAGATCGCCATAAGCGGCAACCGTACTGCGATAGGTGTACTCACCAATCGTCACCTTGACCTTGGGGCGCTTGCCTGAAGCAAGAGCAGCGATAGCATCGACAGGTACACGCAAACCGGTGGCGTTGACTTTGTCGTCTTTCTCAACAATTGTGGTAAATGCAGTTTTCATCCATCGACCTCTCAATTCTCCTAGCCCTGGGGGTTTTCTTCCCCGGCAAGGGCTGCTCTAAAGTCCACCAGTGATTGTACAAAGCCGGCAGGGATAAACCGGTCGAAACTCTGTTCGCGTGGCAGCAAAATGTGCAGGCAGTGCAGGGCCATGCGCACCCGCATGCGCAGATCAAACTCTTTATTTCGAGCATAACCGCAGATTTCCAGAAAGCGTGGCCGCAAGGCAGGCGGGTAGTACCACCACAATGTTGCGCCGATATCCAGCGCCGGGTCGTCCAACGTCATCGCTTCCAGATCCACCAAATACCACTGCCCGCCGGGCGTCACCAGCCAATTGGCGTTGCAGATGTCGTTATGGGAAGCCACCAGGCCAGAACCGGCAAAGTTGATAACCTGTCGCTCCAGGGTTTCCAGGCTTGCATCCACAAATTCGGCGACTTCGGGCACAAGCCGACGATAACGCAGCCACCGGAGTCGGGTGTTTTCCAATACAGTCAGCCCGGCAGCACGGTAGTCTTGCGAAGTCACTGGCGGCAGCACACCCTGAAGCTGAGGGCTGTGGTGCATCCTCTGGATCATATCCGCCACCTGCTCAAGAAAGGAGCAATAATCGCTCCTGGCAGGGTTGCGGCCGGTGATAAAAGGCTGCACCAAAAGCAGCGTACCGTCTGCCAGGCACCCAACTGCCAATACTTCGGGCGTCAAGCCAAGAACGGCCATTGCCTGGCTGCGAGCTATATCCACACCCAGCTTGACAAAGTAGGCTCGATCCTCGCAGCGCGCAAAATAGGTTTCATGGCCGCGACCCTGTGGCATCTCGAATTCCCAGGTAGCAGACCCAAAAGCCTGCTCCAAAAATACCCGCACTTCTTGCTGGTGCTGATGCCGGTTCTGCATAAATCTATATTTGCATCGGTTTGATATATTCAATATACTGGTTGACAATCCTGAAGCCCACCGATTCATACAGCCGGATGGCCGGATCATTGGAGACGCCGGTGGAGACAGAAACACGGTTCATGCCATATACCTGCATGCGGCGCAGGCATTCGAGCAGCACGGCGCGGGTCAAGCCCAGGCGGCGGTAATTGGGGTGAGCGCCCAGCGGGCCAAAATCGCCAATTTTGTTCAGCGGGTCCAACCAGCCATTGACGTAGGCGGCGATGGCCCCGTCTGGGGTAACGGCGACGATATCCAAGTCAGACTGATAACCTGGCATCGTCATGAACCAGGCATAATCAGCATCACCGACCTCACCGACCGTCCAGGGCATCCAGACGGCGCGCTGGATTTCAGCACGCCTGGCGATTTCTACATGGTCGTTCTCCTGCATTGGCCGCACCTGGTAGCCGGGCGGGACGGTAGGTTCTGCAATCGGCCCATCTAGGGTGCAGATCATATTCACTTCCGAGAACGGACCACCGGGACTGAAGCCATGCGCTTCGAGGAAGGCGATTCTTTGCAGATCATCCTGACGCGCGCCTGACACAAGCTGGCCGCCCCAGCGCTTTGTATCCACCTGGCGCAGTTCAGCGATGAGCGCTTCTGCCCAGGCCAGGGCTTCAGCCTCTATCCCTTGCCAGGCATATTCCGGCAGCACCGGGCAGTCAAAAGTAGGGTCTTCGCCCAGGATGGCATAGCCGACCAACTTGCCGCCATCATGCCATAGGCGAATATACTGCGTTGGATCCAAATGGGCAACCAGCATAAAGAACCAGAAGTTCAGATCACCCACATGGGCATAGCGCCAGTCGTCGGTTTGTGAGCGCGCTTCCATCAGCAGGGCCTGCATTGCTCGCAGGTCGTTTTCGGTTTGGTAAAGCCTGGATGTCCATTTGTATTTCTGTACGCTCTTCATGCTCCGATTCTACCCTCTATTAGCACGAAAGCTAAGGTAAAATAATTCATATGAACGAATATGTACTGATTGGAGCTTCCATTTTGCTGCTTATCAGCGTTCTGGTGAGCAAAATCTCCGACCGCTTCGGCGTTCCTGCCCTTTTGCTTTTCCTGATCTTGGGGATGCTAGCCGGATCGGATGGATTCGGTGGAATCTATTTCGATGATCCCGCGCTTGCGCAGTTCATTGGCATCATCGCATTGGTTCTGATTCTGTTTTCAGGAGGACTGGGTACAGAGTGGAACGAAGTTCGTCCTGTTCTCAAAGAAGGCTTGCTTTTATCCACTCTCGGGGTTCTTATTACCGCCGTAACGGTAGGTCTTTTGGCAAGTTTACTTCTCGGTCTTTCATTTCTCGAAGGTTTGCTGCTTGGCTCGATCGTTTCATCCACAGACGCGGCGGCTGTATTTTCAGTCTTGCGCTCTAAAGGCATCAGTCTCAAAGGGAAACTCAAGCCATTGCTAGAATTAGAATCGGGCAGCAATGACCCCATGGCGATATTTCTTACAGTCGGCTTGATACAGTTGATAACACAGCCCGGTTCGTCTGTATTAAGCCTGGTGAGCTTATTCGTCCAACAAATGCTCATTGGGCTGATCATCGGATTGATCATGGGGAAAGTGATGTTGGTTTTGGTTAATCGCTTAAAGTTGGGATACGAAGGTCTTTATCCTGTCCTGACTTTATCTTTAGTATTTCTTACGTTCGGCCTGGCAGATGCCATTGGTGGGAGTGGATTCTTGGCAGTCTATCTGGCAGGCATTGTTTTGAGGCAACAAGATTTCTTACATCAGAAAAGCCTTTTGCGTTTTCACGATGGATTAGCATGGATTATGCAAATAGCCATGTTTTTAACCCTGGGTTTGCTGGTTTTTCCTTCGCGCCTGGTACCGATCATAGGCGTTGGCTTGCTGATCGCAGGGTGTTTGATGTTTGTCGCTCGCCCGATCAGTGTTTTTGTCAGCCTTGTGCCAAGTACGTTAAATTGGAGAGAAAAGAGCTTTATCTCTTGGGTTGGCTTGCGCGGCGCCGCGCCAATCATCTTGGCGACATTTCCATTACTTGCCCAACTTGAACAAGCAAATTTAATCTTCAACGTAGTTTTTTTCGTAGTGCTTACTTCCGTTTTGTTACAAGGAACTTCATTACCACGCATGGCGAAATGGCTGAAAGTTGACGCGCCGATCATCCCAACGCGGGTATACCCGATAGAATACGTTCCGATGGGTGGTTTTAAAAGCGAACTTAAAGAATTACCCATACCGGTTGACTCTCGAGTAAATGGGAAAGCAATATTTGAATTAGGACTCCCGGATGATTTTCTCGTTATTCTGATTGCCAGAGATAACGACTTTATATTACCAAGCGGCGGAACAGTCCTGCAAAGCAATGATACTTTGTTGGTTTTATCTGAAAAAAAATCATTCGATGAAGTTATCTCGAAACATGATCTCTAGTAAATCGGGCGCGGTTGGATTCTAGGAGTGGTGCTAGCATGACTTTACCGATCTTATTGCTTTTGGTCATCCTTATCATTGCTCTGGTGGTGTTTTCATTTGAGTGGATTCCCCCCGATGTGACTGCGCTCGGCGTGCTAATCACGCTGATCGTGTTGGGGTTGGTGCCGCTGGAGCAGGCGTTTGATGGGTTTGGAAGCGATACGGTCATGCTGCTGCTGGGGATATTGATTATGACCACTGCACTGATGCGCACAGGGGTGGTGGAAGTGGTAAGCCGTAAATTGCTTCAGCTCACCAGCCAACACCCTCGCGGTTTGCTGCCGGCGATCATGTTGGCAGTAGGAGGCCTGAGTGCGATTATCAATAACACCGCGGCAGCAGCGTTCTTTTTGCCGGTGATCTTGGGACTGGGCCAGCGCGCCAAATTGAGTGTATCGCGCTTGCTGATGCCGATGGCATTTGCGGCGATCCTGGCAAGCTCGGTGACATTGATCGGCACTTCAACCAATGTGGTTGTCAGCGGGTTGATAACCCAGTTTGGCCTGCCTCCAATCGGAATGTTCGAATTGACGCCTGTCGGCGTGCCCATCTTCCTGGTGGGGGTACTCTACATGCTGTTCATTGGGCAGCGATTGATTCCCGAACACGCTGCTCCCCAAACACTCACCGAGAAGTTCGATCTGCGCTCTTACCTGGCCGAGTTACGGATTTTACCTGGCTCGACACTAGATGGTCGCACACTGGCGCAGTCGGGCCTGGGAAGCAATTACGACCTGATGGTCCTGGCAATTATCCGCGCAGACCAACGCCAACTTGACCCACCTGCCGATGCCATCCTGCGGGTAGAAGATGTGCTGCTGGTGGAGGGGTCATCAGAGGCGATCTTGAAAATCAAAGATGCTGCCGGGATTGATATCCAGGCCGACGCTAAATTTTCGGATGTGGATTTGCAGGGCGATGGTTTGCACCTGGCCGAGGTGATTCTGCTGCCGCGCTCACCATTCATTGGGCGCACCCCAAAGGGTCTGCAAATGCGCGAGCGTTACCAGGTTCAGGTATTGGCCATCAGCCGGCGAACCGGGGTGATCCACTCCAAGATTGCTAACACACGTTTACAACTGGGAGATATATTACTGGTACAGGGCAGCCCAAAACAGATCGCAGGACTACAAACCGAAAACACTTTCGATGTGCTTGGAATGGTAGATACAAAGCGTTTCAAGCGCCGACAAGCCTGGATGGTGATAGCGATTTTCACAGGCGCCCTGGCATTGGGATCTCTGAAGCTTGTCCCCCTGCCCGTGGCGGCATTGCTGGGTGCGCTGCTAGTATTTGTGACCCGCTGTATTTCGCCTGACGATGCCTACCGCCAGGTGGAATGGAAGGTATTAATTCTGATTGGATGTATGCTTTCGCTGGGAACTGCGATGCAGTCTACCGGTACCGCAGAATTCCTGGCTGAACGCTTGACCGCGCTGGTAGGTTCATTGGATCCATTATGGTTACTTACAGGGTTCTTTGCGTTGACTGTGCTCCTGACCCAACCGATGTCGAATCAGGCGGCGGCAGCAGTGGTGATCCCGGTAGCATTGCAAACCGCGTCGCAATTGGGTTTAAATCCACGTACGTTTGCGATGATGATTGCAATTGCTGCCAGCACTTCCTACCTGACGCCGCTGGAGCCAGCCTGCCTGATGGTGTATGGGCCTGGGCGCTATCGCTTCATGGATTTTGTCCGGGTGGGCGGGCTGCTAACGCTGGTCGTATATCTGCTAGCCATCGTCATGACACCTCTGCTATGGCCGCTCAAATGAATGAGCTTGACATATTTCTGCTTAGGCCGTATACTACACCCGTCCGACCGGTCGGTCGAACAACATAAGGACTATTATGGCGACTGAAACCTACGAGAAAATCCTTTCCTCCGCCCGCCGCCTGTTTTTGCGACAGGGTTACACGGCTACCTCCATGCGCCAGGTGGCCGAGGCGGCCGGGATTGGCAAAGCCACCATCTATCACCACTTTCCTGATAAACGATCGATTGTGATGGCGCTGCTCCAACGCAACCTCAGGCGCATGGAGGATGCTTTGGTGCTAGTCCGCGCCGAAAACGACCCGCGCCGCCGCATCCAGGTGGCTGCCGAAGCCAGCGTCGATTTTCTATTCGAGTCCGCCGACATTATGCAAGTTGTCCGCCGCGAAATTCCCGATGGCCGCTACCAGATGCAAGGTGTTTTCACCAAATTCTTTCAGGAATACATGGCCCTGCTGGCCGACGCCATCCAGCGCGGCATAGAACAGGGCGTCTTTCGCCCGGTCGATCCAATAAATACCGCCCGCGTGCTGATGACCATGATCCAGGGCACTTTTGCAATGGCCTATCTGATCAACGAACGCGCCCAAACACCTCAACAGGCCACAGCTGCGCTGTTGGATGTCTATTTCCAGGGCCTAGATACCCGCTAAATGCTCTTTTTTTAACCATTTTCTCGACCGAACGGTCGGTCTAAACACCAAGACAGAAGGAACCCTATGCTAGAAAAAGCCATCTCGCCCAGGCAGGCCCAGACCCACACCAAATATGGCCTGGCACTGCGCTCTCCAACTTTTGTGGTACTCTGGTTGAGTGAAGCCTTGTCGCTGATTGGCGACCGTCTGATCATGGTTGCCCTGGTAACCCTGGTCTATAATCGGACCGGCTCGGCGAGCGCGGTGGGGCTACTGATGCTGCTCAAAGCCATGCCGGCCTTGGCGCTGGGCAGCTTGGCTGGGGCCCTCGTCGATCGCCTGAATCGCAAGTGGATCATGGTGATCGCCAATCTACTTCAGGGATTACTTGTTTTCTGGCTGCCATTCTCACCCGGCATTGCGGTCATCTTTGCCATCTACTTGGCAATGTCAACGGTGAACCAGTTCTTCATCCCGGCGCGTTCTGCCACCATCCCAGATCTGGTAGCGCCCGAAGCATTGCTTGCAGCCAACTCGTTATTTGCCGTTTCGATCGTCGCCGCAATGGCTATCGGGCCTGCCATCGGCACCTGGATCACCGAACGCGTTAGCCTGGATGCAGCTTTCTACGTTGACGCTGCCACTTTCCTGATCCCGGCAATTGCCGTTGCCTTTCTCGCCATTCCACCTCAACGACGCGCCACAACAAGATCCAGCCTGGGCAGTGATTTGCGGGCAGGGTTGGCCTTCGCCCATTCCCATCCGGCAGTGGCAGCAGCCCTGACGACTATCAGCGCTGCCTTCCTGGTTATCGGCGCCATTTCGGTCACCGGCGTGGTTATCGCCCGCGAAATCTTGAATGTCGAGCCTAGCAAATTTGGTGTCATGATGTCGGCGCTGGGGATCGGGATGCTTGGCGGGGCAATTGTTTCGGGTTGGCTGAAGCAGCGATTCACCTATGTGCAGTTGGGTATGGCTGGCGTCATTTTGATGGCATTGGGGGTGATATCTTTGCCATGGTCAACGAGCCTGGCTATGGCTTCCTCGTTCACAGCCGCAATTGGCCTGGGCATGATCACCGTCCAGGTAAACGGTCAAACCATCCTGCAAACCATCGCACCGGAAATGCGCGGGCGCCTGATGGGCATCTCGCAGACCCTGACCGGTAGCGTCACCTTCCTGGCCTCAGCCTTGGTCGGACCGTTGGTCGAAAAATTGAACGTGACCATCGTGATGGGAAGCATCGGTATCATCACCCTGGCTGCGACTGTCGCTGCAGCCATCTATTATCACAACACTTCGCAGTGAATGGAGCAAAGAAAATGCAATACACCAAATCTCTCACAGAATTGAACCGGACCGACCTACTCATTGCCGGAGGCAAAGGCGCCAACCTGGGCGCGCTGATCCAGGCCGGGCTGCCTGTTCCATCTGGCTTTTGTATCACCACACCCGCCTATCGCGCCTTTGTGGCAACGAACAAGCTGGATGCGGAAATCCGCCAAGCTTTGGGGACGATCCGGATAGATGACCCCGCCTCATTGGAGGCAGCCTCCCATTCCATCTGCACCTGCTTCCAGCGGGGAAAGATGCCCCTTGCCCTGGCAGACGAAATCCGCCAGGCATACGCGCAATTGCATAACCCACCCCTCCCAGTCGCCGTGCGCTCATCGGCCACTGCCGAGGAT
>CAZVRZ010000096.1:0-20607 GCA_964629965.1 uncultured Anaerolineaceae bacterium | reverse complement strand
AGGTAACCATGCCGGGCAAGCTGGCCAGCGTAATCGTAATTCAACTGGCGAGTCAGTGCTGCACCCAGAGGGTCGTCGGGCGCATGAACAATCCCTTCGGCGCCCCAGGTGCCATGTCCATGCAATGCAATCACAGGCTTTAGGGGCTGGCTTTGTGGATGGTCAGGCGTCAATACATAACAAGGCATATATTCGCCCGCCTGGGTCTGAATGGCAATATGCTCACAATGAAAGCCATCGCCAGCGAACGATTCCAAGGGTTGAGCCAGTGGAGCCGGGGATGAGAAATCGTAACCCTGTTCAGGCGTTAGACCCAATAGAACAAACAACTGCTGGCGCAACTGTTTTTGCCAGTCTTGTGCTTCCACGAGCGTAGCTGCCTGAAAAGCCAGACTGCGCCCGCCAGCGTATTCATGCCACAGACCAGGTAACGACCGAAATTCTAGCGTCATTTGGACTTCGCCAGCGCAACCCAGGAAAGCACCTGCTTCACTGTCTCGGTGATCTCGCCGTAAGCGCCCGTGCTTACGGCATTCTTCGTGATCAGCTTCGAGCCCATCCCCACACAACAAGCTCCAGCCCCAATCCAGGCGCGAATACTGCTCTCCGTTGCATCAACACCACCGGTAGGCATGAGCCTCGTCCAGGGGCAGGGGCCTAACACATCCTTGATAAACCCCGGCCCGCCAACAGCCTCGCCGGGGAATATTTTGACAATTTCCACCCCATAGGCTTCGGCGTTGGAGATTTCAGTCAGTGTGCCACACCCAGGCAGGTAGGCGATCTTACGCCGGTTGCACAACAGCGCCACTTCCGCATTGAAAACAGGCCCGACGATAAAATTGGCGCCCGCGCCGATATACATGGCTGCGGTGGGTGCATCCAGCACCGAGCCAACGCCCAGGATCAGAGGAGATTTGTTGGCAGCCAGTGCTTGTGACAGGCTCCTAAAAACATCGTAAGCTGCATCCCCGCGATTGGTAAATTCGAGCACACGCGCCCCGCCTGCCCGGCAGGCATCCACTACTCTTTGGCTAATCTCTTGATCGGAGTGATAGAAAAGGGGTACCAATCCCGATTCGAGCATTGCCTGATAAACTTCTAAACGTGTAAATCTAGCCATTTTTCTCCAATTTTCTTCCGAGAGAACCACCTACCTGGAAACCCTGCCAGATGCATCACCGGACATCAGTTTTTGCACTTCATCTACCGTTACCAGGTTAAAATCGCCAAAGATCGAATGCTTCAGACACGAGGCAGCAATGGCAAAATTCAAGGCCCGCTGGTAATCTTCTCCATACGTGCGCAGCCCGTAGATCAGGCCGCCCATGAAAGCGTCGCCTCCGCCCACACGATCGACAATGTGAGTGATATCAAACTTGAGGCCCGCATAAAAGTCGCCCGCATGCCAAAGCACACCAGACCAGGTATTATGGCTGGCCGAAATAGATCCACGCAAGGTAATGGCAATGGTCTTAAGTGCAGGGAAACGCTCTGCCAGTTTTTCGGAAACATGCCGGTATGGTTCGGCGTCTACCTTGCCCGCGGTCACATCACTTTCGGGCGCCCTAATCCCAAAGACTTTATCGGCGTCTTCCTCGTTGCCAATGGCCACATCACAATATTGCACAAACTCTGGCATCACTTCGCTGGCTTTCTTGCCCCATTTCCACAGATTCTTGCGGTAGTTCAGATCGCAGGAAATCGTCAGGCCCAACTCTTTGGCAGCCTGGATGGCCTCAAGGCAAACTGCAGCGGTACCGGCAGAAATTGCCGGGGTGATGCCGGTCCAGTGGAACCAATCGGCATCTGCAAAAACCGTTCCCCAATCGACCATACCTTTCTCAATCGTGGAAATAGACGAAGCTGAGCGATCATAAACCACCTTGCTGCCCCGCTGCATACTGCCCATCTCAAGGAAATAAATCCCCAGGCGTTCGCCGCCGCGCACGATCTTATCGACACCAACGCCATATTGTTTTAAGAAGGCAATACAAGCCTCGCCAATATCGTTGAGGGGAATACGGGTGACAAAATCGACCGGCAAACCAAAATTGGCCAGCGAAACAGCCACATTGGCCTCCCCACCGCCATAGATGACATCAAAACTGCGCGCTTGCGAAAAGCGCTGGTAGCCCGGCGGAGAAAGCCTGAGCATAATTTCGCCAAAGGTGATAATCTTTCTACTTGAGGAAGTATTCATCTGATCTCCGTACGGAATAAATTGTCCATATGTACCCTTTTAGTATTGGTTGTACAGGCCAGGCTAGCGACACAACCAGCCGCCATCCACAGGCACCACTGCTCCATGCATATAATCAGAAGCCGCAGAAGCCAGAAAGACCACGATTCCTTTTAGATCAGCCGACTCTCCCCAACGCCCAACCGGGATCCTCTCTAAAATGGTTTGACTTCTGCCAGGATCCGCTCGTAGAGGGGCAGTATTGTCCGTTGCCATGTAACCGGGCGCAATTGCATTCACATTGACATGCTTGCTCGCCAGCTCATTGGCAAGAGCCTTGGTGATCCCGGCAACCCCGCTTTTGGCGGCAGTGTACGAGGGTACCAGGATGCCGCCCTGGAAGGACAGCATCGAAGCGATATTGATGATCTTTCCGCTACCCTGGACGACCATCTGGCGCGCAGCCGCTTGCGAAAAGAAAAAGACCGCCTTGAGATTGATTTGCAGGACATCGTCCCAATACGCTTCATTGAACTCCAGAAGCGGCGCACGGCGAATAATGCCGGCATTGTTCACCAGAATATCGAGTCGTCCTAATGTGGCGACAACTTCATTGACCATTTCCACGAGTTTTTCGGGGGAGGCTTGGCGGAGATCACAAACAAGAGAAATAAAACGCTTGCCCAAGGCCCGCACCTGATCGCCGGTTTCACCACACTCGACAATATCCAACCCGGCCACATCCGCTCCGGCTTCGGCCAGCCCCAAGGCCATGGCCTGTCCCAGGCCACGACTAGCCCCAGTCACCAGGGCAACTTTGCCATCTAACCTAAATGAATCAAGAATCATAGAAGCCGCCTCCAGACGGTTAGAACCCCAGCTCTTTTAGCATCGGCACGGTCCGGCTTACCCAGCCCAGGTTGGCATCCTCAACAGTAGCCTGCACTCGCTGGCTGCCCGCCAGGAACCAAATGTAGTACGTCATGTACCCTGGTGCACTTACCACAGTATGGAATCCCTTGTCCATCATGTGGATGGAATTGTCTCGGATGGTGAAGTTTTCTTCTTCGCCTTCCTCGTTATAGTAATGGCACAACCCAAAACCATCTGCCGGGCTTAGCTTGAAATAGTACATCTCTTCGTGGTGAGCTTCGCGCGGCAGGTTATCGACCTGGTGTTTATGAGGCGGGAAAGTGCTCCAATTGCCGCTGGGCGTGAAAGTCTCTCCGACGATCAGGCGGCGGGCAGGGATTTCGGGTTGGGACGCCAGGGTCAGAATCTGGTGATAGTAACGTTTGAAATTCGCTGCTCCCCAAACGCCGTTGGCAACCTGTGAAGGATTGATGACATAAGGCTCGATCGCAGGGTCACCAGGAGCGCTGGGCATACCAATTTCCACCGGCCCTTCGGCTTTGATCGAGAAGGTTGCACCCGCCGGAATGTAAACGGAATGGGGCTTGCCGCTAAACACATTCGGCCGTCCACCAACCTTTTCAAAGGTTACGCCATTGATGGTAAAAGTGGCTTTGCCTCCCAGGAGGATGGCCAGGATTTCTCTCTCACCAGATTTTCCCGCATATTCTTCCCCGCCTGCCAATTTGAGGAAATTGAAATCAAGCAGTTTGCATGGATTGTAGGGAAGTGAGTTCAATCCCTGGTTGCCAGTCAATAAAGCATGGTATTTCATTATCATCTCCTTTTTATCAATGATCTATTTATTGTAAAACATTAAGCGCGAAAGGATGCCCTGGCCCATTCCTTCGATCGAGACGGGGATACTCTCACGGGTGAGGGTGATGCCCTCGATTTGAGCAAAGAAAATCTCACATAACACATAGGCAATACAGCCTGGTTCCAGGTGCCCACCAAAGCCTCCATCGGGGTCTGCTAAGGAAACATGGATGTGAGGCTGCCCATCGACCACCAGGCCGTTCATTGCCAGGATCTCTATTCCCCCCTCGCCTTTGCGGAATAAATTGTCCGTTGGAATTCGATTGTGGGCCACCCAGTGCAGGTGATATGCCGCCATGGTGCCATAACCACCCAGCACAATGGCTTGTTGTAAATTCGCTGTGGTGATGAAAAGTTTTACCGATGCGAGGATATCCTCGCCGGGATCTACTCTCAAGACATGAATTTTTTTTAGGTCAAACGAGCCGAATTCCATTTACCAGCCTCTATCAACTCTATCTGCATAGAAGAAATGCTGCTTGCCGCTCACGAATTTACCACCCAACTTCAACAAAGCCCGCCGGGAGATAGGTCAGATCGTGATCTCAAGCACAAAGCGAGTCGCACCCGGCGGCAATTGTACCGCCAGGCGCGATAGATGGCCTGATCTCTGGTTGATGCGGCAAACTTCGGATTGATCCTCAATGATGAATAATGCACCAGTTGGCTCCAGCACTCGGAGTACGAGCGAGGCTTGTGAACCAACGATTGTCACCGTACCTTTATCTCGCGCATTTGGATAATGCACCGGGAACCAGGTAACCAGGGCTTCTTCAATGGATTCATCCGGGCTCTCTCCAGAGGACGAAACTTGCTGCATGGAGAAGGCGAACTGATCTTCCAGGAGCACTTTGCCACTGCCTGGATCAAAAGCAATTGTACGCCGTGCCAATTCTAATCCAGCCACATCGTAGGCCGGATGCATATCGATCACTGCCACTTTACGCCCATCCTGCTCACGACGGGCGGCAATTGTCCCATAGTATTCTTGATGCCCGCCGAATTCTGGACCGGGCTTCTGTAATTGCCCTGCGATGTGCGGCACGCTGTGGCTGAGAGAGTTGTTAAAAAAGTTCTCATAACGCTGTTGGCGGAAATACTCGCGCGAGTAAAGACCTCGTCCAGGGTCGCACAACAGGCTCTCACCATTCACATGCAGGATGAAGTGCCCGACGTCAGTATGGCTGTGATGTCCATCATTATGCCCAGCCTTGGCAACCAGAACAACCGGCTGCCCGGCAGGCGTATGACCTGTGAATTTGGCAATGGCACAGTCGGGCAAGAAAGCATCCTGGAATGCCTGCTCTGGAAAATCGTGATACTGCCCATTCCACCAGGCAGCATCTCGCAAGATAATGGGCAGTTTGGAAGCAGAGACATTGGAGCCTTCCAGCCTTTCCGGAGAAATCAACAGCCCGGCGAGGCCTGGTACGTTACTGCGTTCTGCGATACGCGTGACAATTCCAGGCTCGAGCGCCAGGGCTTCTTGAGCATCACCAAAATTGACATATGTGCCCGGCGAAAGCGCCATCGCCAGAGGATAGCGAGCTATCTCTACCAGGCGTTTGGCAGCTAACAAATCGAGCGCACCATTCGTACGCTCACGCAATAACTCTGCCAGGGTAACATAATACATCAGGCCATAATTCCAATAACTGATCCCTTCGATCGAGCCGCCATCCGGCTCAAAACCAGTGGCGAGATAAACTTCTAACCCTTCCAACGCCATGTTAAGAGCTTCGACCAACGTCTGGGGATCTTTCTCCAGGCGCAAAAAGGCCAATCCAATCGAGCCGTTACAAACCCCATTCCAGTTGAGGCTGCCCTTAAACCACCAATGTTGACGTCCATATGCCAGGTAAGGGCGAAAGATGTGCCGGTGGACTTCCTGGCGAACGCGCTGGCAAACCTCGGGAGCCAATTCGGGTTCTAATAAATAAACCGTCTCGGCAAGCGCAGCACCTGTTTCGGCGGCAAAGAGGTCAATCGAATCTGGTGCGTGGGTCAGAGCAGTATGGGCACCCCAGGGCTGCCGGCGCGGGGATGGCTTGAGATCCCAAAAGTCCGGCCCTTGTTCTTCGTGTGCGGGCAGCACCCAAGTAGTTTCTTCACAAATACTCCACAGTAAATCATTAATTCGATCCCGGTATGATCCATCCCCCAAGATCGTTTCCAGTACGGCACGGGTCAACTGTGAACGCCGGGCATAATAAACGGCCTGAAACGAACCGCGCGATCCACTGCGCTCGAACTCCCGATAGAGGGTATAAGTGGTATGAGGGTATTCGCCCACAACCGGCACCGCTTTACGCAAAGCTGCCAATATCACTGCCGCTCCAGGAGAACAGCGAATCTGATCGAGAAGCGGATCAGGGGAAACCGTTAATTTCAACAAATCGTTGAGAGGTAACATAAAATCGTCCGGCTCACTCCTTTATTGGTAAGCAATCCCTGTTAGTTTTAGCTCGTCAGTCAGGTGGCAGGCCACCCAATGATCGGCTGAAATCTCCCGCCACTCTGGGTCTTGTTGGCTGCAAATATCTTTTGCAAACCGGCAGCGGGGATGGAATTTGCAGCCAGAGGGCGGGTTGGATGGGCTGGGAACATCGCCTTCTAATACAATCCGTTTTGACTTGTGATCAGGGTCGGTGGCAGGGACGGCTGATATCAGCGCCTCCGTATACGGGTGACGAGGATTCTCGTACAGTTTTTCAGAGGCAGCCAACTCGACAATATTCCCCAGGTACATCACTGCGACCCGATTGCTGGTATGTTCGACAACAGACAAATCGTGGGCAATGAATAAATAGGTCAGGCCAAATTCTTTCTGCAAGTCCTCCAGCAAGTTGAGAGTTTGGGCTTGAATAGAAACATCCAGCGCTGAAACAGGCTCATCACACACGATCAACTTGGGGCGCAAGGCCAACGCCCGGGCAATGCCAATGCGCTGGCGCTGCCCACCACTGAAGGCATAGGGATACCGGCCCATGTGCTGGGCACGCAGTCCAACTGCTTCGAGCAAATGACGGACTTGTGTTTTTAGTTCGTCGCCTTGAGCCACACCGTTCACCACGAGTGGCTCGCTAATAATATCCATGACCGTCATACGCGGATTGAGCGACGAGAAGGGATCCTGAAAGATGATCTGCATTTGTCGGCGCAGCTCTTTCATAGGCTTTGGCGACAGCTTCAAGATGTCAACCAGCTCTCCTTTATTACGGAAGAACACCTGCCCGGCAGTCGGTTCGTAGGCCCGCAAGATGCAGCGACCGGCAGTCGTTTTTCCACATCCCGATTCTCCAACCAATCCTAAAGTTTCACCCTCGCGGATAAAGAAACTAATCCCATCCACTGCACGCACATGCCCGATCACCCGGCGGAAGAAACCCTTTTGAATAGGGAAATGCATTTTTAAGTCTTTTACTTCTAACAAGTTGGATTGTTGAGTTTCCATAAGGATCCCTGATAATCTCTTATCTTACCATTACTTATCTTGCGATTGGTTATCTTGCGATTGGTCATGATAAAGGACACAGCGCACAAAATGTCCTTGCTGAACCTCAAGCAGAGGAACATTCTCCCGGCATCCCGCCAGTTTACCAGCCGGGCAACGCGGAGAGAACGCGCAGCCTTCGGGTATCGAATATGGATCGGGGACGCTGCCAGGTATAGGAGCCAGACGATCTTTTACCCTGTGCCCCATATGAGGAATAGAGCGCATCAGACCAATTGTATAGGGATGTAGTGGTTGGTGGAAGATCGTGCTTGCGTCTGCCGTTTCAACAATCTTCCCCATGTACATCACGGCCACCCGGCTGCACATCTCCGCGACCACACCCAGGTTATGGGTGATCATCATGATGGCCATACCCAGTTCGCTCTGCAAATGCTTCATCAGCTCCAGTATCTGGGCCTGGATGGTCACATCCAAAGCAGTGGTCGGCTCATCGGCGATCAACATCTGCGGGTTGCAAGTGAGAGCCATGGCTATCATGGCTCGTTGGCGCATTCCCCCCGAGAAATGATGGGGGTATTCATTGTAACGCTGGGCGGGAGAGGCAATACCTACCTGAGCCAGCATTTCAATCGCGCGTTCGCGCGCCTGCTGCGCATCTACATTTTGATGAAGCTCAACAGCTTCGGAAATTTGACTGCCAACAGTATGTACAGGCGAAAGCGAAGTCAACGGCTCTTGAAAGATCATAGCAATCTCATTGCCGCGAATACTGCGGATAAGCTCGCTGTTCGGATCTACCTTGGTCAAATCGATGGTTTCACGACTGGTCCGCCGGTAAAGGATCTCGCCGTTCACGATACGGCTGCTTTTGGGCAGCAAACGCAAGATCGAAAAAGCAGTAACGCTTTTACCGCAGCCGGATTCGCCCACCAATCCCAGGGCCTCTCCAGGCTTAACTTCTAAGGAAACCCCATCGACTGCTCGCACAATGCCATCCATTGTGCGAAAGTGGGTTTTTAGGTCATTGATACGGATAAGGAAATTATCGTTGGCGACAGAGTTGCTTGGGTCTGTAGATGTCATCTTGAACCTCTCTAAACCGTATACGGATCAACCGAGTCGCGCAAACCATCACCCAGGTAGCTGAAGGCCAGGATGCAGATCGCGACCGCAGCCGCGGGTGTGAACACCCAAGGATAAAGCGCCAGAGATTGGTAATTCTGCGATTCTTGGATCAGCACGCCCCAACTGACAACAGGAGGCCGCAACCCCAACCCTAGCCAGCTCAAAGCAGTTTCGGCCAGGATCATAGAGGGCATTTGCAGGGTTGAAACCACCACAATTTGCCCCAGGGTTGCGGGGATCAGGTGCCGGAGAATGATCCAGGCATCGCTGGCGCCGGCCAGCTTTGCCGCCATCACATAATCCTGGCTGCGCAAAGCCAATACCTGGCCGCGCAACTGCCGCGCCAGCCATGTCCATCCCAACAAAGACAAGATCACACTGATGGCAAAATAGGTTTGGGTGACTCCCCATGTCAAAGGGATAGCTGCCGACAACGCCATCCACAAGGGGATATTGGGAAAGGAGCGAATTAATTCGATCAGGCGCTGGATAATTTCATCTACCCAGCCGCTATAATAACCCGAGACAAGCCCTAAGATAGTGCCCAGGATCAGGCTCAAGATCACACCTACCAGGCCAATGGTTAAAGATACCTGGCTGCCAATGATGATCCGGGAGAACATATCGCGTCCCTGACGATCAGTGCCAAACAAAGCAATCATCCCTTCGGACACACCGAACAAGTGCCTATCGGCTTTTATTAAACCAAGCAGTTTATATTGGTCGCCTTTGACAAAGAATTTCACGGGTATCTTCTTATTATCTTCAAGGGTATATACCCGACGGAGGTTTTTATCCAACGTTTGTTTTTGTCCGTACATGAACAAACTGAACTTACCATTATCTATCAAATGCAGCGGAGAAGGAGGCATATAAATATACTTGGTGTAACGGGTATCTTTAGCATAGGGAGCCAAAAAGTCGCCGAAAGCAGCAATCAGGTAAAAGAGCAGGATCAAAATGCCTCCCCCCAGGGCAGCTTTGTTGCGGATGAACTTTCGCCATATCAGCAGCCATTGGGATGCTCCGTAAACTTTCTCCAGAGATTTTCCGCTGCGAGGGTCAAGGGACGATTCTTCATCGACAACCGATTTCTTACCAGATAAGTCCTGGTAGAGCGTATTGATTTCTTCTCGTTGAGCCTTCAAATCTTTCATCGATTACATCCTCTAGACGCATCCGGTAGAGAACACCGGTAAGGAGCTGTACCCAGCTGGAGCTGTGCCCAGCCGAGATGTACTCATCTCAGGCGTCTCTACGTTAAGGTAATGCGTGGGTCCACGTAAGCTAACAAGATATCGGCGATCAAATTCGATACCATCATCATCAGTGTCGAAAAAAGTAGGATGGTGCCAGAGAGATACACATCCTGGCTGAGCAATGATCGTAAAAAGATCGGCCCCAGGGTGGGGATCATCATGACGATGCCCACCAATTGCGATGCATTGATTATTTTAGGAATTTCCAATGCCATCACGCTGATCAAAGGGTTGATGGCGACGCGCACGGCATACTTATTGATCACTTTCTTTTCCTCCAGACCCTTGGCGCGCGCCGTAGTGATATGCTGCTGTCCCAGGACATCAAGCAGGTTGCTGCGCATGATCCGCTGCAACTGGGCGGTACTGGATAGACCCAGGATGACCACCGCAGGGATCAGGTGGTTTATGTAATCCCACGCTTTTTCCAGGCTCCAGGGGGCATTCATCATTTCCAAGCTCATCACATTTCCCACATCAAAATGGAATACCACGATTCCCAGGAACATCCAGAGCAATGCCAGCAGGAAGCCAGGCAAACACAAACCGATAAAACCCACTGCTGAAAGAATATGATCTCCAGCAGAATACTGGTGGGTGGCAGAATAGATGCCGATGGGAATGGCAACGATAATCATGAAAACAAGTGATAAGAACCCCAAGAATAAGGTGTAAGCGAGTTTGCTGGCGATCACGGGCCAAACGGGCGCATTCCACTCCAGTGAATAGCCAAAATCCAGCCGAGGCCAACCCGAAATCCAGCGTAAATACTGGATGTGGAGTGGTTTATCCAGGCCATAAATTTCTTGAAGCTTGACAAAAACGGTTGTATCTTGCCCACCGCCAGTTTCGGCCAACTGCGTCTGTAAGGTTGTGAAAAAATCTCCTGGAGGCATTTGAATAATAATGAATGTAATGATTGAAATAAGTAATAACGTTGGGATCATTCCAAGGAGACGCCGCAAGATATACGCTACCATAAGTGATTCTCCGTAAGGGCGGGTCGCCAAAGATACTCCTTGGTCGTTGCCCGCCCTTTTTCTATTTCAAAAACGGAACTGTCGCTGCGAGAAGGGCGCAGGGCTGTGCGTCCAGGTGCAAGACTGTACGTCTAGACGCATGAGCTGGGTACAGCTCCTTTTGCCTCTACTTCTGTTTGATCCAGAAATGGCTAGGATCCATAGTGCCAGGGGTCATGATGATCCAGTCCGAGGTATGTTCGTCCTGGACATTTTGGAAGTTATCCATCACCACCACAGGACCAGGAGACATGCCGGCAGTTTGGATCACATTCAATCCCATAGTGGTCTTTCGCACCAATTCCTTGGCGATCCTAAGCTGCTCATCAGGATCAACGGTGCCGCGGTATTGATCGTAGAGATCCATCAGCTCTTGCATGGCAGGTGATGGCTTTTCTCCCGCTGTACCACCGCTCTTGTACCAGGTTCCAAAGGCCGGAGCCATCCATGAGCGATCATCAAAGGGGAATTGATAGATCGGGTCAACCATCGGCACCAGGCCACGGTCGGTGGTCCAGGTGGCGAACATGACTTCGTTGGCACCGGCGCGCGGCCAGTAAACCTCACGAGACATGGTCTCGACCTTGGTGTCCAGGCCAACTGCGCGCCAGAACTCAGCCACCAATTCGATGCCATCCAGCAACGTACCAGAGGTATAGGAAGTTTCGATCACCAGTTGCAGCGGTGAACCATCTGCGAAAGTGCGATTTCCATCTGCGCCAACCGGCAAGCCAACCTCATCCAGCAGGGATTTCGCTAATTCCACATCATATTCGCCGTAGATATTCTCAATGTCCGTCTGGAAAAGAGCCGAATCGTCCACCACCGTGATGGTGCGCGGCACAGCCATACCCAGGAACATGATGTCGTTGATGGTCTCACGATCAATAGCCTGAGAAAGCGCCTGGCGGAACTTGAAGTTCTGTAAAAGCTCGCGATAGGCGGGATCGGAGAAGCTCTGGTTGGGGAAGAAGGTCAGACCAGAGGCCTGGGCCTGCGGCCAGAGCAGCATGTGGTAATCATTGGCGTCCGCATTTTCCATGTAGACAGGATATTGCGCCAGGTCGATACCGCGGTGCTGCATATCCAACTTGCCGGCCAGGGCCAAAGAGTTGACCGCGGTGTTGTCCTGAACCAGGTAGAAGTAAACATCATCGATGTAAGGAAGCTGGTTGCCTTCGACATCCACTTTCCAGTAATACGGATTGCGGGTGGCAGTCATGTGATCGGCACCTTCGGCCCAATCGGTGATGACCCAGGGGGTCATCGCGGGGCGCTCGGGGTTATATTCCCAGGCTTTAGCTTCAAAATCGACATAGGTTGCAGCAGAGTTGTACTTGGGGTGGAACTGCTCCAGATAGTGGCGTGGGGCGAAGAAACCGAAACGCTCAAAACCCAGAGGCCATTGGTTGCCATGGAATGCCAAGCCGACTGTCTCAGCCAGGCCGTTGGGGCCGGCGAATTTCAGCTTGATGGTGGTATCATCGATCTTTTCCAGTTCCATGGGCTCTCCATTAACCACCCATTCCGTATGGATCGACTTGGTGATGTTCGTGTCTTTTTCAATATCTTCCCACCAGAAAATGATATCGTCCACGCTGAAAGGCTCACCATCGGACCATTTCAAGCCTTTACGCAGGTACAAGGTCAACTCAGTGCCATCTGCGTTCCATTCCCATTTTTCAGCCAGGCCAGGTTGGACCGAATCAGAAGGATCGCGCGGCCAGCGCAGCATGGCTTCATAGACGATACGTCCAAAGCAGTGGAAGTCATTGATGCCGCGCCAACCACGATGCCAGGTGCCGCCATACTCGCCGACAGACTTGACCGGCAAAACAACCAGGGGGTTCTCGGGCAAGCGTTCTTCAACCGAGGGCAATGCACCGCTGGCTACTTGCTCGGCCAACTGCGGAGCTTCACTAAAACCGGAGGGCATCTCTGCAACCACCTCTACGGTTTCAACAACTTTAACTTCTTTCTCTACTTCAACTTGAACCGTCTCAATAACTTTAACTTCTTTCTCTACCTCAATGGTTTGAATGATCACTTCGGGCGTGGGTGCAGCGCAGGCGCCTAAAACCATTGCCAGGAGCAACAGGCATACCAGAATGGGGTAGATGCGGCTTGTATGTTTCGCTTTCATTTGTTTTCTCTCCTCTAGAATTGCGACCCTCCGTTATACTCAACAGATGGTTCGCTTGGTGAATCGTATAAACTCGGGATTACGTAAGAAACAAGCTTTCCGATCGATAGATCACGTTTTAGCAAAACCTCCTTGTCTGAGATGCTTACGGGGCGCTATCTCGAATGATTAATTGCGGTTCAAGAACCAAATTGTTGCAGTCATCTGCACAATCATTGATATGGTTGATCAAGAGTTGTGTGGCTGCCTTGCCCATATCTTCAGAATTCACTTTACAAGTAGTCAGGCTAGGAGTAACCCAGGAAGCCATGGGGATATCATCATAGCCAATGATTGCCAGGTCGCCAGGCACTTTGCGACCCAATTCATAACAGGCCTGCAATGCGCCGATAGCTACCAGATCATTAAAGCAAAACAGAGCAGTGACTTCGGGATGATCCTGAAGATATTGAAAAGCAACTGCTCGGCCGCTTTTCACGGTGGGCGAACAAGCCCGAATCAGGTCCGGGTTGGCTGCCAGTCCCTGGGTATCCAATGCAGCGAAATACCCCTCCAGGCGTCGCCTGGAGCCATAAGAAGTAGACGGACCAGATAAAGCGCCGATGGCCCTATGACCGGAAGAGATCAGATGCTGCGTGCAAGCAAAGCCGCCATTTCTATCGTTATTGATCACATAACCAAGAGCAGTTGAGGCTCCACCCGACTCGAATAACCGATTGACCACCACAACGAACGAGTGACGATTCAAAACCGGCAAGAGGATGTCCGTGGGAGTGCGCGGCGCAGCTACGATGACACCATCGACGCGCTTATCTTCCAGCACATTCAACATATTTAACTCGCGGGTAGGATCTTCCTCGCAGTCGCACAACAAAAGCCCAAAACCTTCCGCATTTGCCACGCTGGCCACGCCGCGGGCAAGCCCCGAGAAATATGGGTTGGCAATATCGGGCATGATCAGACCAATAGTATAAGTCTGCCCGGCTGCCAGGCTGCGAGCAATTCCGGAGGGGCGGTAGCCTAATTTTTCGATCACATCCTGGACGCGCTGCCTGGTTTCCGGGCTGATCTCCCCCTTGTTGTTGATCACCCGTGACACAGTCATTAATGAGACGCCCGCCTCGCGGGCCACATCCGACATTGTCAAACGTTGGGGCATGTTTATCTCGTTAGCGATAACGTTAGCGGTTACGTTACCGCTAACATTTAGTATAGATGATAATTTTCTGAATGTCAATAACGAATTTTTTAGATACTGTGGCGTTAAGGCATCATGGGAATAATTTACACAACGTTTTCACACCCCGGTTTTGGCCTGGGTGCCCATCGCCAAGGCACTCGTTGAAGGACACGGAGGAGAAATTGGTATACACAGCGAGCGGGGCAAAGGGAGCGTATTGGTTCTCGGGTTCCGCCAGATGACCGGGGAGTAAAATTTGAACTGCGCCTGGCTCCATTAATCAAAAAAGAGGATGCTAATAAGAGATTTGCATCACACTTGCGGATGCAGGATCACCATCGCTTTTCCTTGACAGAAGACTTCCAAATCCGAGCGAGAAAAACGCCAGGGCAGGCCGTCGGCAAAATGCATGATGAGGCGGAGCATGATCGGATGGCGCTGCAGGCGCAATTCGATGAAATCGGCAATACGTTCCGG
The DNA here is from genome assembly GCA_964629965.1 of uncultured Anaerolineaceae bacterium. Lineage (GTDB taxonomy): Bacteria > Chloroflexota > Anaerolineae > Anaerolineales > UBA4823 > CAZVRZ01. Next base: position 6,034 of record CAZVRZ010000096.1, on the reverse strand, counting down.
CTCAGTGACTGTTTCTGCCACAGCGGCGAACTGGCGTTTGCGCACCTGCACCTCTACATGCGGGTTGGCAAGGATATTCTTGAACCAATCTGCCTGCTGGCCGCGCGCTGAGGCGATATAGATCACGCCATCCACATCTTCGAATTGGAGCGGCGTCACACGCGGCAGCCCAGATTTTCGCCCCATGGTGGTCAGCAGCAGCACCAGGCGGGTCGGCCCGAAACCGCGCCGGTAGTTCATCACCATGCGAGCATTGAGAGATTTCATGCGATGGTAGATCGTTTTCGAGGGCACAGGATCCTCTATTCTGGCAGCTTATCCAGTTTGTTTCAAGCTGCGCCGATATTCTTATAAAGCATTTTGCCCGGCTTCCGTGAGGCACAGGTCGGTATTAGGCCGTTTGCCTTTCAATCTCTTTTCCACTTCGACGTAATTAGCTTGCTCCAATTTGCTTATATGGGTTGTTCTTCCCAATAATATACCGGGTAATCGGGCCGAGAGCTGAAACCCAGCTTGCCCGCTAAAGCAATCGATGGCTCGTTTTCCCAGAAACACTCCCAGTTGGGTTGTTTGCTGCGCTGCAAACACGCTTCGATGAGAGCAGAGGCCGTGAGGGTGGCTAGGCCCCGGCGACGGTAGTTTTCGGTAGTAAACACCTCGATCTCTACGCGTTGGCGGCTGACAAGTACACTGAAACAGGCGCTGGCAATTTCATTGCCATCCAGCAGTGCAAAGCCCAGGCCGTTTGCCAGGAAATCGTCCACGCTGGCCCAGCTCACCAGAACGCCAACTTTTTCGGCTAACACCGCGTCCAGCGTCTGCAGCCGAAATCCTGGCGAAACATGCGCCCGCCAATCCGCCCTAGCAGCAAAATGAGCGGCGTCAAAGTTAAAGGGGCGGCGGTAAATCTCGATGGGGGCGCGCCCGGGCAGCAGTGAAGGGAGATACTCTTTCCACGCTTCAGGGGATGGTATCAGAATGAATCCGCTCTCTCCATCTGCTCGCGATGCAGGGACAAAAATATCGGTCAGCGTCCGGCTGACTTCTGCGAGATCCACAGATTCGGAAGGCTCGCCTGCCAGGATGTAGTACCCCACGGTAGACCATATCATTGCCAAGCCAGGATCTTCGCGCCGGTCTACAAATACCCGCCCAGGATTGATTCCCTCACAGATGGCATAGGGCAACACGGCTTGTTTGACGCCGGGCATCAAAGGCAAAACGCGTTCGAATTCGGGTTTGCTAAGTTCAAGCATGTAATTTTCCTACCCTTAGACTAGAAACTTGTTCCTATACAGTGGAAGTGGGAGGCATATATCTAGCATACTCCAAAATGAAGACGATGTCATCCCCAATCTTTGCTTTGTGGGGATAGCAATGCCCAATCTGATATATAAAAAAAACCCCTGGCTTCGATTGACCATTTCAGCGTTCCATTGTAAACTTCCAGCCTTGGAGGCTGCGCATGACACAACTGATAACGATCCTATTAATTTCCATTGGCCTGGCAATGGATGTATTCGCCGTCTCGCTGGGCATCGGCACTGCGAACGAGATCGATTCTACCCGTGGAAAAATTCGCCTGGCGGCGCATTTCGGGATTTTTCAATCTGGGATGACAGCACTAGGATGGCTGGTAGGTGAAACTATCGTTAAGTATATCGAGGGTATCGATCATTGGATCGCTCTGATCCTGTTAGGATATGTAGGGATCAATTTGATCCGCGCCGGTTTTCAGAAAGAGGGGCGCGCTTTTCCACAAGACCCTTCCACCGGGCAGGTGCTCGTGCTGTTATCCTTCGCTACCAGCATCGACGCTTTTGCAGTTGGATTGAGCATTGTCTTCATGAAGATACCCATTTTACTATCGGTTGCAGCCATTGGGATAACATCCATTTTACTCTCGCTGATCGGCCTTTTTGCGGGCTGCCGACTGGGCAAAACCTTTGGCAAACGGATGGAGATCGCCGGAGGATTGATCTTGATCGGCATCGGTATTCGGGTTGTCATAACCCATTTGTTCGCCTGATCTTTTAGGAGGCGCAACTCGAAAAAAGCAAGCCAAATCCTGGCGATCGATGGCGGCCAAGCTGCAGTCAGCTTTTCTAAAGCAATAGTATGACTTTTCAAATAATTCTCCTGATCTTCATCATCTTATTCGGCATATATATTCTCTGGATTCGTCCCTGGCAGCTGCGCTGGGGCGCGATAGATGAAGAGGTTGCCCGCGCCATGCCCGGCGATGAGATCGTAGCAAAAGCCACCTTCGACGCTACGCGGGCAGTAACGATCCATGCCTCACCCGAACACATTTATCCATGGATTCGCCAGATCGGCATAACCCGCGCCGGCTGGTATTCGTACGATCTACTCGATAACCTCGCCCGGCCTAGCGCCAGGCAAATACTTCCACAATTCCAGGAAACCTTCGTTGGGCAAGTAATCCCGATGAGCCCGGATGGTAAACAGGGTTTATTCGTTCACGGCTTTAAAGATAACGAATGGATCTTATGGTGGGATAAGAAAGGCGCCACAACCTGGTGTTGGGGCATTTACCCAGCCGGGGAAAGTGGCTCACGCCTGGTGACCCGCGTGCGAACCCAGTATCATTGGCTTTCTTTCGAGATCATTTTTAACCTACTGGTCGAGTTTGCCGATATTATTATGATGCGCAAGTGCCTGTTGAACATCAGGGAACGCGCTGAAACAATGGCCCGACACGATCAGGCAAGGAAATAATATCTAGAATAGGAACACTTACTTTCGGATCCCATCTATAAATAAATCCACAAACTGGGCAGCCACTTCTTCTAAGGGTTTGCGGGTCATATCTTCCGGCAACAGATTCAAGCTGATACTGTAGGTAAGCAACATGCCCAACAAAGCCTGAGCGACTAATTCAGAATCCAACTCACGCACCAGACCGCGCTCTTGCTGTTGATTCAGGTAACCGCTGATCATTTGGCGCTGCTGCGCCGGAATGAAGGCGATCATCTCTCGCATCTCAGGCAGACGATCGGCTTCCGCCAGAGACATTAGAATCTCCTGGCGTCGCGTTGTCATTAGAGCCAAGATATGTGTTGCAAGGATGAGTAAATCACGCCGGAGATCGCCAGTCAGCTGCTCACGTAGAGCCGATTCGGACCCTGGTAAGGCTGAATTGCGCTGGATCATGGTTTGAAACAGCCGTTTTTTGCTGCCAAAGTGGCGAAACAAGGTTACTTCGTTAACGCCTGCCTGCGCCGCGATTGCTCGCGTGGTAGAGCCAGCATAACCTCGTTCGGCAAAAACCTGAGCAGCAGCCTGGAGAATCTTTTGGCGGGTTTCCTCCGGCGACGCCCGGATTTCGGATTTGGGTTGTGATATGTCACAATGATCGGTCATGGGCTATACACCAAAGCGCCTGGGATGTTCACTATTCGATAAATAGAGTCGGTTTATTACACAAAGCACTAACGGAACAATTCTCGCTGTCGCCAGATAATGACAGCCATATAGATGGCAAATACCAGGATGAGTGGGAATAGGACAGCATCTGTGAAGGCTCCGAAGGGAGAGGTGAAATCGAGGCCGTGTTGAAGCACCAATGCGATTCCACCTATGACACCATAGCCCCACATGCCAGCAAGCACCAGACTGCAAGGAACTGCCCAATATTTCCGAAACCATAGTCCGAAACCGGTTACAAGCGCCAGCAAAGCTGTAATGGATTCGGAGAGTACCGGAATATCTCCAACGGGCATTCTTTGCATCAGGTACATCGTCCAGTATATAACCATTGCTAATCCCAACAATAGAACTATTAAAGCGATCCTTTTTAAAGATTTTGATGGTTTGGACAGGGTTCCCATAGCAATTTTTGCGTTCACAAGATCCTCCTGTATGCAAGTAATTACTTGCATTATATATCTCATCAACATCCATGTCAAGGAAATTAAGGTGCCATTGATCTACAGATTCCGAATGCCATGCGCAGTGTGAAGGGCAATGAACAGCGCTGAAAGAAGCGCATACGGCCAGGAATGACCGATCAAGGCAATTCCCAGGAAGGGCAGCAAGGGCGTCAGGCGCGGGGCGAGCAGGCCGGCCGCGCTGGTACTCCATGCGGAGGCAGGGGCCAATAACAGGGGTAGCCAGGAAGCAAAGTAAACCAGCGTCCCAATGAGATAAATGAACAACCCAGCTTTGCCCCAGGTATCTTTCCATTGAAGCGGCAGGAGCAGCGGCAGGGCAAAAACGAGGGTGCGGGTGATGTTCTCAGAGATCAACAGCCAGGAAGGTGAATGAGCATCGGAGATTACCTGTTCCTGAGTGATACGTGGACCAAGCACCAGGTTCCATGCCAAGAGGGGGATCATCAACCACAAGCAGTTGAGCAGGTGGAATTTGAAATTCATGAGTGTTCATTACCTTCATTCTTCCATAAATGGCCTGGCAAAGCGCTGTTCGTAGGCGCCATTCTGCTTCAACATGTTGTCGAAGTAGGAATGCGCCACCGGCAGGCGCAAGATGATTCGAAATACCGGGCCCAAGATAGCCGGGAATCTTTCGGGCCTGGCAATTTTCTCCAGGCGCGCCGGGTCAAGCCGACCACCAGCGGCCAGGCCTGCTCCCAGGGCCTGCAAGTTTTCAAATAAGGAGCGGTTCATTTCGGGCGGCATCACACGGGTGCCCTCGCCGTTGCCTTTGACGATCGTTCCCAGGTATGGACTGCCCAGGCGGGCGGCCAGTTTTTCGAGATAGCGTTCCACATAACGAGAGTGCAGACCTTCCGGAAAGCCTGATTGCACCAGGAAACCCAGCGGGGGATTGTTTTCGCGGCCGATCAGTGGTTCGAGCGCCTCGATGAAATGCTTGACCATGCCCGGCATAGAGTCGGTGTAGAGCGGGAAGCCGAGCATAGCACAATCGGCTTGGGAAAAGGCCTGAACCATCTGCTCCGTTTCTTTCATGCGCACCAGGTGATAGGTTTCTACTGGACCACCAAAGCCTTTGGCGAACTGCTCCAACATGATAGGTGTGTTTCCCTTGCGCCCGCGCGGCGAGCCGTTAAAAAGCGTAAGCCGGGCCGGCGGTTGAATAGCAAGACCTTGCGTGGCGGAGAGCCTTCCAGGAAGCGGCAGAGGAGAGGCTTTAGGGGAGGTTATGCGAGCAGCCAACTCAGCGACGACTGTTTCAGTGGTCAAGGAAAATTCCAGGCGGGTTTTGAAGTTAAGCGCCGTGCGGCAATAGATGTCTGTGACGATTTGCAGATCACGTTCATCCGTGGCAGGTTCTTTTTCCAGCAGCAGGCCGAGGCGCGGCGAGCGCGGGTAACGTCGCAGATGGTGGGCCTCACCCTGGTCAACCTCCATGTAAGGGTGGATCAAGGGCAGGTGCTTGTCGTTCGCCATTTTGAGCAGCTCCGTTGGGAAGCCCATCTTGAGCGGAGCGGCCCACAACACAAAATCGGCGCCGATCACGGCGCAGTCCATTTCGATGGAGGCATCGCTGGCGACACACTGCCCCGGTGTTTTTACCCAGCAGCCCCAACACCCCACGCAGTGACGCAGGGGAACATCGCGTAAGTCGATCTGGGTAACAGATTGTCCACTGGTTTCAAGGGTGTGCGCCAATTGTCCTAAGTAGCTATCGAACGCGTTGGGCTGGGGATTGCCGTTGAGAATAGTGATTTTCATAGAAGGATAAAAGAGGTGATCTCCTGCTGATAGGGCCCAAGCATATTGGGGATTTGATCATATTGTACCAGTATGGTGCGCAACATCGTGGCAAAATCTTCGCCCTTGGCCAGGATATCATCATCAGAAAGCTGCCCGGCAAAAAAAAATTACACCAGGGGTGCGCTGCGTGGTTCATCGGGCGGAGGCAGGCCGGCCAGCCAGTCGGTCAGTTCGGCGCGACCGGCTGCGGTAGATCTAGTTTCGATAGGCAGGCCAAAAGTGCCGCACAGAGGTGTCGAAAATTATTCAACAAAAAGACGGGATTTCGAAGCAGTAGCGAAGAGTATTGAGCAGACAAGCGATCCGAAACAGGG
>CAZVRZ010000095.1:0-20695 GCA_964629965.1 uncultured Anaerolineaceae bacterium | reverse complement strand
CTGGAAAGCCAAATTGCACTTGCATCAAATTTCCTTACGTAAGGATACAGTATCTCACCGGCGCGCCGGGGGATGAATAGGAAAATTTAGTCTGTCTCAAAAGAAGTTTCAGTTTTAACGTATAATGTCTTTTTGGGTAGTTGAAATCCCGGAAGATAGCTGCCGTTGGAGGTTCCCCTATGTATTCTTCACCCAGTAAATGGGGGCTTGGTATTAAATTTAGCTGGATCATCATCCTTTTACTTCTACTGTCAGAAGTGCTATTTGCGCCACAGCAAGTGAATGGCAAGTCAAATAATATCGTTTTCCTTTCCCCAGAGGAGGCTCGCCTGCGAGCTTTAGATCATATAAAGCTACAGGTAGATTTGGGGAAAACTTCTCAGTGGGAGAACGTCACTTTGAGCGCGCCGATTATACTTTACGATTTAACTGGTAACATAAGCGGTTACCTGTTCCAGCCCATAGCTGGCAATAAACAATGGGGATATCTGGTGGTCTCTCCTATTGATATTCCAAATCCTATCCTTGAATACACAGCGGAAGGACTATCGCCAATTTTGCCGCTAGATTCCGAATCAGAGTTAAAAATTACGGCGGCAAGATACACTCTCGTCAAGGATAAACCCTTGTATCTTGGTATTTTAAATTATGGCTACGAATTAATTTTAAACGGTGAACGAAAATACTATGATCTAATGACATCCGCTGTGATTCCGATAGACGATTCGCTAACCCAAACGCCATTTTATATGCAAGTTTCCAAGGCTCAATCCACCCAAGGCGAGCAAGAATTACAACCTCAAACGCCAACCGGCAGTTCAATCATTGCCAATATACCGGATTGGAATCAATTTTGGGGAAGTTATGGTTGTTATAGTGGGTGTTCTCCAACAGCAGCCACAAATGTGATCGGCTTTTGGGATTATAGTTACGGAAACCTGATGGATCTTTCAAATTATCAGGCCGCAACGGATGAGCTGCGGATATACATGTCTACGCAATGTTCTGGCAGTCAAGGCTTTACGTTTGTCAGCAACATTTCTGGCGGGATGATAACCTATGCTTCTGCTCATGGATACCAAATGACATCTGGTTTAATATCCTCTTGGGGAAGCACAGCCTCATACGAAAAGTATGTGGGCGAGATCGATGCCGGCCGTCCAATGGTGGTCTCATTGATTAATCTTGCAGGCTATGGTGATCATTCTGTTACCGGCGTTGGCTACGACACCGGCGGGGGAAATTACATGGTTGTGCATGACAACTGGCCAAACACGGCGGAAAACGTCAAAATTCAATATGGAGTTGGCTATAGTGATATTTTTATAAACTGGTTTGATCCTAAAAACACGCTTGCCAGCACAACAGTTACCTTACTGGGTACAAAAGGCGATAACGGCTGGTATATTTCTCCTGTTCAAGCAACCATTTCGTCTACTGGTTATAATTTAGTTTCCCAAATACAATATAAGATCGATGCGGGCAATTGGCAAACTTACATTGCACCCTTCTCGGTGACAGGAGATGGAAGGCACACCGTTTACTATATATCTCAGGAATTATATGGGACCTGGGATATCGAAAGGTCGAGAGCAATCAATATTGATTCGACCGCTCCTGCAGGCTCTGTCTCTATCCAAAATGGCGCCGCGCAAACCCAATCAACTTTGGTGAAGTTAACTGCTTTAGCGACCGACGCAGCCAGCGGGGTTTCAACCGTGCGTTTTCGTGATCCTGGACAGTCTTGGTCTAACTGGTTCACTTATCCAACCAGCCTAACCTGGCTGCTGTCCGGGCAAACAGGCCGAGCCTTAACCGTGGAAGGGCAATTCAAGGATAAGGCTGGCCATATCTCTTCTGTTTTCGTGGATAACATTGTGCTCAATCTATATCCAGCCATGCCCTCTTCCCGAGGCTACTGGCTCGTGCGCAGCACATGGGGAGCTAGCGGAACAGAATATCACTCGAGCCAGTATGCCTTGAACGGAACTTTGGGGCAGCCGGCTATTGTGAGCAGCATGCAAAACGAAAATTATGTTCTCAAATCGGGCTACTGGGCGCAGAGTAATTTCATCATTCCGCCAAGATCTGAAGTGTTTTTACCGATAGTTTTTAAGTAGCAGGATAAATTGATATCCCTTTCAGGAGACAACCATGACCCTCAAAATCTTTTTTAAGCGGTTAGGACTATTTCTTGCAAAGCAATTGATTCCCAACATCGGTTCCGTTTTGCTGATAGGGCTGATATTATTGATTTACAATGCCCGTGCAGAGCAGGTAGGCCCCAGCGTCTCACGGAACATACTCTCCTATCAAGGCACATTGTATACCGCCAGCGGATTACCGGTAACCGAGAATATCGGGATGACATTCCGGTTTTATGATGCTTACACGGGCGGGAATACACTTTGGACAGAATCCTGGACGGGGGAAAACGCAGTGCCTGTTAGCAATGGCCTTTTTCACGTGCGATTGGGCAGTTTAGTGCCTATTCCAACCAGTGTGTGGACGAAAACAAATGTGTACCTGGGCATTTTGATTGCCGGGGAATCGGCTGAACTCTCGCCGCGCGAAATCGTCAGCGCTGTTCCTGTATCCATGATGACCGGTAGTTATGTCATTCCTGACGGCAGTATTACCCAGAATAAAATCGCAGATGGAGCAGTAACCAGCAGTAAGCTGTCGCGCCAATACGATATGCTTACCCTACCGGCAGTATTTACCATGCCGGGCGCCTGGACATCAACAGATATACTGACGTATAACATCACGGTGAGCAAAGATACTCTCGTCACGATCTACGGCAACCTATGGTGTCGTGATGATTACTCAAGTGCCTTCTGTGGAAGCGCTATCACGGTAGATGATGTGGATGTAGCACAAATTGGGATTAGCTTGGGACAAGGAACAAGTGAAGGATTAACCCTGGCTGGGGCCACCATTTTAACACCTGGTTCCCACACCATTAAATTGCGAGTCCATGGCAGCCGGGCAGATGTAACAATTCACCAAGGCGCAACCCTGACAATTGTACAAGGCTGATGGATCATCCATTGGCTCAAAATCAAGCCATCGTTATTCCTTTTTATTACCGCTGCGTTACCGAATGACAACTTTTTTTACAAGGAGATCCTAACCCACTACTTCTGCCCCTCCACCACCGCGATCGCCTCCAGGTTTTCACCCAGTTGGTGGGCAACCATTTGCTCCAGGCTGCTGTAAGTCGGAAAGGCATTCAGCAGGGCCGCTTCCACCTGCACGAAAAACTCGTTATTTGCTGCCATCATCTTTGTGAATAAGTGTATCATAATCGCCGCGCAAACGGATCTGCACGCTAAATATATCGAACCCAGTTCCAATGCTGAAACCAGGCGCGCAGCCGTCTGTTGGCCGATGCCGTGAACGCTGGCGGCGATTTCGATGGCAGAAGCCATGCGGATGGCGCGCAGCGAGCCGAAGTGGGTTAGCGGCGCCTCAGCAGTTTCGATTTGACGCGGGCCACCCACCAGGGCAGATAGTAGCCCAACACCGCGCGCCGAGGGGGGTCAGGTACGCCTCGCCAAACCGTTAGTTTACTTTATGGGTTAACCTTTTATTAATAATTCCCCCTTGTTTAGCCCCCTCATTTCTTCCAATACTTGTTCATTTGATAATGTGATAACGAGATCCATAATAGCTATAGCTTTATTATCGTCTACCAGTTCTATCCAGTACCTTTGTGCAAAAGCAAACAGCGGGGATTTCGAATTCTTCGTTGATGTCCTTAGCCCATCAATAAAGATCATCGCTACAGCCCCCATAAAGACACCCGCAAAAATTGCAACACAAAGAATTCCCCATAAAGTAGAATTAACAGACATTGTATTTGGTGAGCCAATAATTTTGTCAATTACCCTGGCAATAAGAAATAAGACGATGACTATTACCGCAGATATTACCAATCCCCATATAGTTCTTTTTATTGCCTGATCCTTTTCCTTTTTATGCTTATTGCATAAAGGTACTTCAAATTCCATGCCTACATCTGCATAGGTTCTTTTTACGTCTTTATTAATATTAATATGTGTCTCCTCCGCCACCAATTTCTGTTTAGAGACAACCTCTTTGATAGTGACCTCTTTTGGGTCTCCACAAATAACACACTTATCCGGGAATCGAACTTTTGGATATGTGATCTTACATTCATCGACGAATACTCCGTCGACCAGAGCTTTATACGTTTTTAGGTGAATCAAGAAATGTAATCCATTTTTATCTTTATCCATATCGCCCACTCCTAAGTTAAATTATTTGCGCTTTATTTTTCCGCCTAACGGTTGATTGATGCAAAACCATGCGGTCTTGTTGAAAGAATTATATACCTGAATTCCACATCGAATAAATTTTGCCAACATTTTCACCCCGGAGGGATGATGGTTATGGCGGAACTCACTTAATTGTTGCACCCTTTCATACGAGGGACTACCTGCAGGCATTTCGCCGCTCGCTCGAACAGGCTCTCAGCGAGGAGTGAACACGAGAACCACGAACGATTCTCGTCTACTTCTGCCCCTCCACCACCGCGATCTCTTCCGGCGTCAGCCCATACAATTCGTATACCAGCGCATCGATCTGCCGGTCGGTGATCTCGATCTGGCGCTGGAGCTGCTCCTGCTCGTGCTGTGTTTTGGCTGCCGCCTTGTGCTTGTGCAAAGCCAGCATGGCCTCGACAAGCTGTACCATGCGCTCGTGCCGGGCTTTGTCGGCAGTTGTTATCACGGGGAAATCTTCGAGATATTGCCCAAAAAATCGTAAATATGTTTCCTTTTTCCCTTCTAATCCCGCGCAAACTATACTGAAGTAGAAATAAGCTAGCTTTGAATTGAGAAGTCCCAATAAAAAGACATCGCGCCCAGGAATGAAATACATTGTGTTTGAGCCATAATAACCATTTTCATCCAAAACAAACCTTGGTGCTGTGGCAATATCTGGAAAAACGATTTTTGGACCTTCGAAGTACTTTACATAGGCATACTGTGGCTGTTGTAACTCGAACCATTCTTGCCTTGTTGCGCGTTTCTTTAGTGACTCTTTGAACGGCCAAAGATGGTTTTCCACAGCTGAATAATCCGAAATCTTTACACCGTGATGTGTATAAATGAGATATATATCTTTTGGCTCAAGCACATAGCGGCGAATATCCCGACCGTTTAGAAATGGCTTGATGATTTCCGATGCCTTTGGGCTTGTTTTCAAAATATTTGTGTGCGTAACAGCGTTTATTACAAAGGCTTCTGCCAAGCCTGATACAATGCCCCTGCAAATTAACCCATTGCAGTATTCTGCCAATGGCATTGATTCTTTTTTCAAGCGCTCTAATAAGGCATCGATCTCTTGTCGCGAGAAACTCCATATGCTTTTTGCAAGTGCCGCGCTGGAAACTTCAAAGGTCGTTTTAGTTACAGCGGTTTCGATGCTGTCAAGCCCTGTTTCGACATTCGAAAAAACAGCCAAGGACAAGGGGGGTGTGTAAAACAAGGTTTCTTTTTGCTTCTCATGTGAGCTCAGGAATATGATTGTTCTAACGGTCGCACCTTTAAAAACAGGTAAGCCCGCAAAATCAACAATACGATTGATGTTCGCACTCTTAAAAATCAAATCGCGTAAGGGCTTGCCATAGTTGGCGCGTAAAAACTTATTGGATACGATCATGCCGAAAAGGCCGCCTGTTTTCAAAACTTTATGAGCGCGTTCGATAAAATATGCATAAATATCAGAGCGCTCAGCATGGCAGGCATAATTCGTTTTTAAGTAATCCTTGATTTCCTTGAATGTTTCCATGCGCACATAGGGCGGGTTACCGATCACCGCGTCAAACCCGCCCGCCGCCATGATCTGCGGGAACTGTGTTTTCCAATCAAACGGATTGACGCGCTTCCATTCATCCTGCGATGGGAACATCTGCCCGCTGAAATAATCCGGCCCGATCAGGCTGTTGCCGCACTTGATGTTCTGGCGCAGATCGGGCAGCACGGTTTGCTGGAACAGCGTGCGTTCTTCGTACAGCTCGGCGCGGCGCGTGTCTTCCAGCGCCTTGAGCGAGAGCGAGAAACGGGTCACTTCCACCGCCTGGGCGTCGATGTCCACGCCGTACAGGTTGTTGAGCAGGATCTGGCGCTTGAGCTTCGCGGTCAGGCGCACGCGGCCGTCGCTGTCGTAGTAGGCGGCCTGGCGGTCGCGCTGGGTCAGGCGTTCCTTGTCGCTGTAATAGGCCTCGTGCCAGCGGACGAGAGCGGCGTAGGCCCCCAGTAAAAAGCTGCCGCTGCCGCAGGCCGGGTCGAGGATTTTCAATTGAGACACCTCGGCCGGCGTCTTACACCCGGCCAACAGCTTGCCCACCGTGTTCTCCACGATGTAATCCACGATGTACTGCGGGGTGTAATACACGCCGCCGGCCTTGCGCACTTCGGGTTTGTCTTCGATCTTCACCCGCTGGTCGGTCGTACGCACCACTCTTCCCAGGAAGCGCTCGTAGATCGTGCCCAGGATCTCCACCGGCAGGACAGCGAAGTTGTACGGCGAATTCTCCGGCTGCAGGTCGCGGATCACGGCGCGCACAACCTTGTTGGAAACCGTCACGGCTTCCAATTCTGGGCGCGGCTCGAAGATGCTGCCATTGTAGAATTGATTCAGCTTGGCAAATATATCCCGGCAGGCAGTGAACCAACCAGCGTCATCGGCAGCCAGGCCGGATTTTTCGACCTGCTCGGCCAGCAGGGCCAGGTAATCGGCTTCGATCTCGCGGTCGGAGAGCGCCTTGACGAAGATCAGGCGGTCGATCAGCAGCTGCACCGCAGCCGTGATCAGCGCACCGTCGGCCTGGGGGTTGCGCTTCTTCATATCCTTCGCCAGGCGCACCCGCCAGCCGGTATTCTCATCGTCCATCTCGGCCAGGAAGCTTTTATCCGGCGGCAGGCGGTTGGCCTTGACCTTTTTAGGCGAGAGATAACGCGCCCACAACCCAGCGGGGGTTTCGGTTCCCCGCGTTTTCAGCGCAGCGCGCAGGTTCTCGCGTTCGAGCAGCTCCCACAGCGTATCGAACTGCTTGACGTAATCTTCATAGCCCCAATCCAGGATGCGGAAATTATTTACCGCCCTGGATTCGGCCGCGTAGAGCGTGCAATCCAGCAGGATGAATTCCTGAAAATCGGTCAGGATGGCAAAGTCGATCTTTCTGGAGGCGGGCTGGCTCTGGGTAGAATAGGCATAGGCATACACCTGCGTCATCCAGCGCGGGTCGTGCATATCATACTTGACCTTCTTGGCGTCCATCACCAGCACCTGCTGCCCGTCAAGCTGCAAGAGGTAATCGGGGCGTTTGCCTTTTTCGTCGGTGCGCTGGAGTACGAATTCGTACGCAGATGGAGAGAGACCGATATTTTCAGTATTCCAATTCAAGAACTGGAACAGCTTGCGGACATAGTTGCCTTCGATCTGCGCTTCGGGGACGTTGGTCAATACTCGTTCGTTAGTGCGAAAATTGGCCACCAGGTCAGCGATTTCAGTATAGGCTTGTTCTTTGGTGTAGGTCATAAGATTAATGATAGCGGATCAGGTCAAATTCACTCAACAACGACGCCGTACGGGTTCAGATACTACCAACATTGTAGCACTTTACAGTCGAGTTTTAAAACACTCTCTAAGGGTTTTCGGAAACCCTTAGGATCTTACGTTCCCAACGAGATTGAATAGCACAGATCTCACCCAGGTGGCGCACATTGTCCATCAGGGGCATCTGGATACACTGGTAGCGGGAATATTTTCGACCGAAACCGGGGGCCTTCTCCAACAGCTCGGCGGGGGACGTAGCGGCCAGGTAATCCTTGACCGCATCGTATACCGCGTTCAGGTAGCCCAGCGCTAATTCCCGGCTGAGCGGCGGCATGGCAGCCACCTCTTCCTGGGTGAAACCGGTCAGCATGCCCCAGCCGTCCATACCGAGGCCGCGCGGGTCGTAGCCCGTGCGCTCAGCCCAGCCCTGGCGGAACCAGCACTCGCCCTCCGGCGGCTCGCCCCTGGCGTGCAAGGTCAGGAAGACATCGAACATGCGGGCCATATGCCAGATGGTGATCACCATGTTGTTGGCGCTCGGTTCAGGCCGCCACTGCAGGCATTCGTCGCTCAGCGTATCCAGCAGGCGCAGCAAGCGCCGCCGGTTATCTTCCAATAGATCGGTCAAAACCTCGTTGGCGTTCATACTGCCGCCTCCGGCCGCGGCAATTTCTCCAGCAGCGTCCACAAGACCACGCCGGTGCACACCGAGGGTAAGGTGAAAGCCAGCAGCGCCACCCCGTTGTTGAGCAGGTTGGCGAACAGAACGAAAGCCACGCCAAAACCCAGCGCGCTGACCGGGATCCACCAGGCAGCGTGAGGCAGTTGAGAGCGCAGCAGCAGCCACTGGGCAAAGCCCATCAGCGCTCCCAGCAGCAAGCCCGCCGCCAGGAAAAAGCCTTCCGAAGCCGGCAGCTCAAAATCACCCAGCGGGGTGTAGCGCCAGGCAATCCCCAGCCAGCCCAGCGACCAGCCCAGGCCAGTGATCAAGACCCACCAGCCCATCTTCGCAAATCGAGTACGGAGCAGCAGGTATTGAATCAGGCCGATGGCAACCCCCAGTCCCGGGATCAGGACATAAAAGAAGATGTAATCTTCGGTGATACGCTCTACGCCTCGCACCCAGATGGTCTGCCCCACGATCTCATCGATCACAAACACATCCAGGAACCAGGCGGCGGGAAAGATGATCAAAACACTCGCCAGGGCCGAGAAAACCCAGGCGAGATAGAAAAACCAGGGTGCGTTTGGGATAACTCGTTCTACCGGAGTTTTGGTTTCGCTCATAAGCTGCCCTACCTTTCGAATAGCCAATCACTTCACACATCATTATAGCAACGAGGAGCAGCGCCGGCAACCTGCTCATCATTCGCCGAAATCCCAAACTCCCCTACCGCCCTGATCCTGCGTAGTGATAAAATAACCTCAGAGAGGCGGCAAAGATGAGCGACGAACCCCCTTCCGGCGATATCCACATCGGCGACAACGCCCATATCGAGGGTGATGCTTTCACCGGCGGCAAGCACATTCATATTGAGCCGCCCGCCAGGCGCGCCCTTCTCCATACCCTCAACGACCCTCCCCCGGACTTCACCGGGCGCGAGCAGGAGCTGGACATCCTGCGCCAATCTTTTGCTAAAAACAAGGGAACCGCCCTCATCACCGGTCTGACCGGCGCCGGCGGCATCGGTAAGACCGCCCTGGCGCGCTGCTTCGCCCGCGAAATGGCCGCCCGCTATCCGGTTGCGCAGCTCGAGATCGACCTGCAAGGGCCAACCGCCCCGCTCGACCCCTATGCCGCCATGCGCCGCCTGCTGGAATGTTTCTACCCCGGCAGGCGCCTGCCGGATGATCCCGCCGCCCTGCGCGATCAATATCGCGGCACGCTCAAGGAAAATGCCTGCCTGCTGCTCTTGGACAACGCCCGCAGCGCCGAGCAGGTCAAGCCACTGCTGCCGCCGGCTCCTTCGGCAGCCATTGTGACTTCGCGTTGGGATTTCTCTCTGCCCGCCCAGGGACTGCGCCCGCTGCGCCTGGATGTGCTGGAAGCAGAGGAAGCCGCTGCCTTTCTGCGCCGGGCCTCCCCTCGTTTGGAGTTATCTGGCCGCGATCCAATCTTGTTCGCCCTGGCCAAAGGATGCGGGCACTACCCCTTGGCGCTGCGCATTGCCGCCGCCCTATTCGAAGCCCATCGCGAATGGCAGATCATGGATCTGTTGGCAAGATTGCAAGACGAACGCCAGCGTTTAGCTGCCCTCAAGGATCCCGACGACCCCGACCTGGATCTAGAAGCCTCGCTCGAACTGTCCTACCGCCTGCTCTCGCAAGACTTGCAAGCCACCTACCGCTGCCTGGGCGTCTTCAGCGCCCCCTTCGAAGGCGAAGCGGCGCGGGCCGTGTTCCCAGAGCGTTTTGATTGCGGAGAGGTCTTGAACGCTTTAGGCAAACACGGCCTGCTCGAATACCAGGCCGAGAGCAGGCACTATGCCCTGCACGATGTGCTGCGCCTGTTTGCCCAAACCCGCCTGCTGGCGGAGAAAGGCGAGGCCGGCGCAGCCCTGGAACGCGCCGCAGTCTATTACCTGGCAGAAGGAGCGGCAGCCAATACGCTCTACAAGCAAGGCGGCGAGAATATTGTCGAAGCCCTGCAGCGCTTCCGCACTTTGTGGCCCCACCTGGAGGCGCTGTGGCCGCGCCTGGCGGACGTGGATGGCGGCTGGCCCGCCTGGCAGGGCGCCGCACGCTGGCTGTGCGATCTGCCGGGGCGTATGGCCTATGTGCTCGACTTGAGCCTGCCGCCGCGCCAGCGCATCCCGTTAATGGAACGCGCTCTGTCCGCCGCCCGGGCTCTGAGTGACAAATCCGCCCAGGGCGCCCATCTGAACAACCTGGGCCTGGCCTACGCGGCCCTGGGCGAGACCCGCCGGGCGATCGAGTACCACGAGCAGGCGCTGGCCATTTACCGCGAGACCGGCGACCGGAGCGGCGAGGGCAATGCCCTGAACAACCTGGGCCTGGCCTACGCCGACCTGGGCGAGACCCGCCGGGCAATCGAGCTCTACGAGCAGGCGCTGGTCATCGACCGCCAGACCGGCGACCGGCGCGGCGAGAGCGCTGACCTGGGCAACCTGGGTGTAGCCTACGCCGACCTGGGCGAGACCCGCCGGGCGATCGAGTTCTACGAGCAGCAGTTGGTCATCACCCGCGAGATCGGCGACCGGCGCGGCGAAGGCGCCGCCCTGAACAACCTGGGCCTGGCCTACGCGGCCCTGGGCGAGACCCGCCGGGCGATCGAGCTCTACGAGCAATCGCTGAAGATCAAACGCGAGACCGGCGACCGGCGCGGCGAAGGCAATGCCCTTACCGGCCTGGGCCTGGCCTACGCGGCCCTGGGCGAGACCCGCCGGGCGATCGAGTTCTACGAGCAGGCGCTGGTCATCGCCCGCCAGATCGGCGACCGGCGCGGCGAAGGCAATGCCTTGGGCAACCTGGGTATAGCCTACGCCGACCTGGGCGAGACCCGCCGGGCGATCGAGTTCTACGAGCAGGCGCTGGTCATTTACCGCCAAACCGGCGACCGGCGCGGCGAAGGCAGCGACCTGGGCAACGCCTACGCAGCCCTGGGCGAGACCCGCCGGGCGATCGAGTTCTACGAGCAGCAGTTAGCCATCGCCCGCCAGATCGGCGACCGGCGCGGCGAAGGCCGCGCCCTGGCGAATATGGGTTGGGCGTACCAGGAATTGGGCGAGATCGAACGCGTCCGACCATTGTGGCAACAGGCCTTGACCATCTACCGGGCCATCGAAGACCCATTAGCCAGCAAATACCAGCGCTTGTTGGAAGAGCTGGACGCACCGGCATAGGTACGCGCAACCTCTTGCGCGCCCAGAACAATTGTGCTACGATTTTCTTAAAGTCGGGGTTTGGGGTGTTGTAGGGTGGCTTTGCCATCCTACAACACCCCAAATACGCCTTTCTCCCCCGCCCGCTGGGCGGGGGCCGGGGGGTGGGCGCACAGGACTTTTGTCTTTAAGAAAGTCCTGTGGGAAGACCCGGTTGCCAGATAAATAATTACCTGCCGCGAGTATAATACGGTTATGGAAGTGGAGCCTTTTCAATGCCAGAAGGAGCAGAAGCATGAAACTAAGGAATGTGCTCAAAATACTCCGGGATAACTCACTCGCTCTCAACCGCCTGGGAGTAAAATCACTGGCAGTATTTGGTTCGACAGCCCGAAATGAAGCATCCCGTTCCAGTGATGTAGATATTCTCGTAACTTTCGTACAGTCTCCCACCTTTGACCAATACATCGAAACAAAATTTTTCCTGGAAGATCTGCTTGGTTGCAAGGTTGACCTGGTGATGCAAGATGGTCTTAAGCCTTTGGTGCGTGCTGAAGTTGAAAAAGAGGCCGTTTATGTCTCGTAATCCACGCCTATACCTGGAAGATATACAACTTAGCTGCGCCAAAGTAGGGAACCATCCTTGCAATCCTCAACGCTGGGCGGCTGATATTCAGACCTTGAAAAGCGCTCTTCTTCTATGTCATTGCGACCCCGGCAGCATGCCCTGAGCGCAGCGAATGGGAACGGCGTCTCGCAGCGACATTTCCTTTCTTGAAATAGCCACGTTCACCGTTCGCACTTTATTAATGCAAAATTGAAGAATCTATGCTAGAGTTAAGTGTGTTCTGCCACCACCTCCCCCTGGGGTGACAACGGTGGCTTGCCTGTCCGTTTGATCGATCCAAATGAATACTGCCCACCTGTTTCGGGTTTCATCATGGAAAGGAGAACCGACGATGCGAAAGCTATCCCTTCTATTGCGCAGCCTGGTTGTTTTGATGCTGCTGGCCGGGCTCATCCAACCCTGGAACGGCCCCTCCCTGGCCGGCCCTGCCTGGCAGTCGACCGGGATTGTGGTCGATGCCATCGATGGCGACAAGGAGAACACGGCCTACAACTGTGATATCCCCGGCAGCTATATTCCGTTTGGAAACAAGGATTCCAACCAGACGCGCTGCTGGACGTTCCGTTACGATATCCCCGCGGGAGGCATCACCAGCGCCACCCTGCACGTGGCAATCGAACCGCTGGGTGGCCTGCAAGATACCGACAGCATGGGGCTGCTGATCACTCCCGAATCCCAAGGCACCGAACGGATCGTTGTCCTGCACGGCGGCTTTCGCGGCGGCGAGACCAGCATCGACCTGGACTTGTTCGATCTGAACTGCAACCCAGCGGCATCTGTGTCCTCCGATGACCAGCAGGCCGTGATCGATAAGATCCGCAGCGGCGGGTTCCACATGTACCTGCAAGATGACACCGCCGTGTTCCGGGCAACGCTCATTCTCAACGGCGGCCCCCTCACCGTGGCTTGCGGCCAATCCAACCGGGGAGGAACGCCGGGCACAGGTGAAGGCGCGGTCGAAGGCGGCACGGCGGGCGGCGGCACTTCGGGTGGCGGCCAGCCTGGCTCGGGTGCTGGCGAGGGCGGTCAGCCCGGCTCGGGTACTGGCGAAGGCGGTCAACCCGGCGGCGGCCAGCCCGGGGGCGATTGGCGGAATGGCGGCGTGACCAATAACACCGGCGGCACCAGTTATTACCCGCCTCCCATCGGCTCTGGCGAGCCCATCGCCACCGAGCGCATGACCATTCAGGTGGGCTCGCGGCGGGTGCTGGAAGGCCAGTCTTTCGAGATCCCCGTCTACCTGATCAACGCCAGCAATATCGCCAACATGAACTTCACCGTCCAATACGATCCGGTGGATATTCAACCCCAGGGCCAACTGGTCAGCGCCTACTTGCTGAGCAATCACATGTTCACCAGCAATACGGCCGAGTTCAACTTGATCCAGGCTGGCTTTGCCGGCACCAGCGGCGTTTACGGCACCGGGCCCATTGCCTATATTCCCTTTGTGGCCAAAGGCGCCGCCGGCAGCCGCACCGAACTGTACGTGTCTGTCTGGCCGATCAATGACCCTGCCGGCGCCCCCCTGGCAATCGACATCATCCCCGGCTATGTCGAGATCGTGGGAGCCAACGGGCTGACCCAGGGAGACTGCAACGGCGACGGCCGCCTGAACGAAGTCGACGCCCTGTGCGCCCTGCAAATTTCGGTGAACCTGATTCCCCCCACCCTGCCGCTCGATATGGATAACTCAGGCCAGATCGATTCGCGCGATGCGGTCATCATCTTACAACGTGCCCGGCGTGGGCAGTAGCACTCATGGAGGCCTGGCGATGAACAAGCATACCCGTTCTCTGCTCGTTTTCGGTTTCATCCTGGCCGGCCTGCTGCTCAGCGCAGCGGCTTTCTCCCAAAGCGGGCCGGTCACCCTCAGTGTTCCAACCCTCACCGCGGCCGCCAACAGCGCGGTCGATATTCCCATTACGGCAGCCGGCGCCAACGGGATTGGCGCCATGCACATCGAGCTAGTCTACGACCCGGCGGTGCTCACCTGGGAATCGGTCACCGCTGGGGCGTTGGCGCAGGGCAGCCTGATCGACGCTGGGGCCGAGACCCCCGGGCGGCTGGTGATCGCCCTGGCGACAGTCAACTCGCTCAACGGCGCTGGGCAGCTTGCCGTGGCTCGTTTCAAGGTGGTGGGGGCCGGCGGGCAAACGACGGCCCTGGCGCTCGAAAAAACGACCGCCTGGGAAGGCACGCATTATCGTGAGATTCAAGTGGTCACCCAGCCCGGCAAGCTGACCGTCAACAGCCCGCTTCCCCTCTGGCTGATCCTGGCAGCCGCAGCTCTGTGCTTGCTGTTGTTATTTGGGGTCTTCCTGATCATCCTGCTGCGTGCCCTGCGCCGCCCCAAACCCGTCCCCGCGGCTGGCTATCCGCGCTACGCTGCCCCGCCGCCGGGCTACTCCCAGCCCATGCCGCGCTCCCAACCCCAAGGACAGCGGCCGCGGCCCCCCGTCCAGCCGCCCCCTCAGACCGTGCACTGCCCCAGGTGCGGCGCCCCCAACCAGGCCGGCGCTCGCTTTTGCAATGGCTGCGGTCAGCAGTTACAAAGATAAATTCTAGGTTATACCCAATCATAAGGAGGCGGCGGCCTGTATGCCTACCACAGCAATGATCTTACGCTGGGCAGCAGCAATTTTACCAGCAACACTGCTTCGCAGACTGGCGGTGGGGTGTGCCTGGATGAGAGTCACAATATACTGCTGGTCAATACCATCCTGGAAAAGAACAGCGCCATGTTTGGTGCAGGAGCATCGTGCCGCGGTTCATCGTGCCGGCTGCTGCACACCACTGCCGTGAGCAATACCGGGGATAGCGCCATCCTGGTAGGGTGGGGCTCCGACAATTCGATGAGCTCTGCCTGGTTGACCAACACCCTGATCGCCGGCCACAGCGTGGGTGTGGATGTGTCGGATTACACCACCGCCACGCTCAACAGCGTCTTGTGGCATCAAACGCCGGTCACCCTCTCGGCCAGCATCAGCGCCACGGTGAGCGTGACCAACGAGATCAACGCCGACCCACGGTTCGCAGACCTGGCGGGCGGCGACTATCATTTGCAAGCGGGCAGCCCGGCCATCAACCGCGGCGTGTGGAGCGGCGAGTTGTACGACTTCGATGGGGCCCCGCGCGACCTGTGGCCCGACCTGGGCGCGTATGAGTTCCCCCTGATGCGCGTCTTGCTGCCGCTGATATTCAGACCTTAAAAAGCGTTCCTCCTCCTGTCATTGCGGAGCGCCTGCCCTGAGCAGTTTTTTCGAAGGGAAGCGAAGCAATCTCCTGGTTTGCGAGGGGGTTGCTTCGTCGGCCGTATTCCATATGGCCTCATCGCAACGACATTGGCACTCTGATGATGTGATTAGTAGTTTCGGTTGTATAATTTAATTATCGTTTCGCTCCTCGCGCTGCAATCCTCCTAGCTTCGCCCCCTTATCCCTCCAAGTCGAAACAATTTCAACTGAATACCCTTCCAATAGAAAGGCGCTGATATGAACAAGCTTCTGTTTGGATTCTGCCTGGCACTGGCCCTGGTCCTGGCGGCTTTCGCAGCCGCCGGCGGGGCGGCTTCCACTTCCTTACCTCAGCCAAATGCTCCTTTGGCCGAGACTAACCTCGTCGACTGGGAGTATGATCAGATCCTGCCGGCCGCAGCCTTTAACGGGTTTTCGAACGAATACCTGGCAGTGTGGGAAGATCACCATTGGGGCTATGGGCTGGACTGGGACATCTATGCCCGGCGGGTGTACTCCAACGGCGCCGCGGCCGGCGAACCGTTCGGAGTCTCCTGGGATGGCGAACTCGCCCGCCTGGCTCCGGACGTGGCGGCTAACCCCGCCAACGGTCAATTCCTGGTAGCCTGGGAATTCGAGTATTCCCGCCTCGATCATGATATTTACGCCCGGCTGGTGGCTGCCGATGGCACGCTGCCCGGCAGCGAGATCGCCATCTCCACCGGCTCATCCTATGACGCTACGCCGGTCGTGGCTTACAACCCGGCTGCGAACGAATACCTGGTCGTTTGGGCGGCGCGCCTCGGCTCCGATGAATTCGACCAATACAATATCCTCGCCCAACGGGTCAGCGCCAGCGGGGCCACGGTGGGCGCCATGTTCAATGTCGCCGCCGGCAGCCTGGATGAAATTGCTCCGGCCGTCACCTATAACCCCGCCCTCAACCAGTACCTGGTTGTTTGGCAGGCCATACAGTCCTCCACCACCGAGTATGGCATCTACGGGCAGCGCTTGACTCAAGATGGCACGCTGGTGGGCAGTCAAATTGCCATCTCCACCTGGCCTGGAGACCAGCTTGCACCGCGCCTGGCGTTCGATCTGATCCACAATCGTTACCTGGCCGTCTGGGAGGAGCATCACTGGGGGTCTGCCAATGGCTGGTATGTTTACGGGCAGATAGTCAATACCGATGGCAGCCTGTATGGAATGCACCTGATGATCGCCGGGGGCGACACCAAAAACAGGCTGGAGCCAGATGTCGTTTTCAAGCCCGAAGTGCAAACCTTCCTGGTGGCGTGGGAATTTGAATACTCGACCAGCGACCATGATGTGTATACGCGCCGGGTGGCTTATGACGGCTCTTTTCCCGAAGCCGAGCAGGCGGTTGTAAACACCGGCGCCCTCGAGGGCTCCCCAGCCCTGGCGGCTGGCCCAGGCATCGATATCCTGGCCGCCTGGGAAGATGGGCGCGAAACGGCCACCATGGGGCTGGACCTGTATGCAACCAAATTGGTTATGGCGGTTCCCGTGCTCTCGGGGGTGGTCTACGAGGGCCAGGCCGGTTCGACTGCCAACCCGCTGGCGGGGGTACTGCTGGACCTCACCTGCTCTGACAGCGAGCAGGCCCAGGGGACATGGATCAACGGGGCGACCAGCGACGAAGACGGGTTCTACGCACTGCCAGCCTACGTGGGCTGCGAGTATTATCACATTGTCGAGCACGACCCGCCCACCTACCTGTCATCGGGCTCGGCCAGCACGGGTGGATCCGTGGTCACCAGCAACTGGATCCGTTACACCGCCCCGCTGGCAGGCAAGGAGCTCGGCGGCAACGACTTCTGGGACTATGTGCCCGGGCCAGAGGATGATGTTCCGCCCGGCAATTGGACCGACTTCTCGCCCACGGGCTGGTCGAACCTGCCCAACGCCACCTGTTCGATCCAGGTAGAAGACACTTTTTCGGGCCTGGCGGTGGGCAGCGCGGCGTATGCTTATACGGTTGACTCCGGCGCCACCTGGAGCCATTGGAACTCGGCCACCTGCAGCGGCGCGGACGGCGACACCACCCCGCAAACCATCAGTGCGGTCGATGTGGTCTTCGCAGACAGTTCAAGCAGCCCAGAGCTGAACCAATGCAAATTCCAAATATACGATATGGCCGGCAACGTGGGCGAGAGCGATGGTTTTAATGTGCTGATCGACATGCAAGCCCCGCTCAATCCCCCTGCGATCACCTGCCCCTCGCACCCGGCCTCCACCTGGAGCACCACCGGCCTGGTCAACTGCCAGTGGTCAGGAGCGACAGATGCCCTCAGCGGAATAGCCGGCTACTCCGTCCAATGGAGTTTTTCCCCCACCACCGTGCCCGATTCATCTTCAGACACCTCTTCCCCGTCCGACTCGCGCACCCTGGGCAACGCGGACGATTGGTACCTGCATGTGCGCACGGTGGACCAGGCCGGGAACGCCGCCAGCGGAGCGACGGACTATGGTCCGGTTCAAATTGACATCGCGCCCCCGGCCGCCGCCCTCACCGCTCCCGCCGATGGCAGCCTGACCAGCAAAACTTTCACCGTTTCGTGGACCGGCAGCGACGTTCCCTCCGGCGTGGCCAGTTATGATGTCCAGGTCAGCACCAACGGGGGCACCAGTTGGTCCACCTGGCTGGACAACGTCACCTACCTGACTTCGACGTATACCGGCGCGAGAGGCCAATCCTATTCCTTCCGCGTGCAAGCTACCGATGTGGCCGGCAATGTCAGCGACTGGTCGAGCACGCGGGATGTGACCATCGGCGTACCCATCACGGTGCGCGTGCGCAACGAGGCCGGCACGCTCCTGACCGGCGCCAAGGTTTACCTGGACGGCACGTATTCCGGCGCGACCAACGCCAGCGGCCTGGTTTCGATCTCTTATGGGCTGGTGGGCGACACCCTGGCAGCCACCTACCTGGTCTACACCGCCCCGGCTGCCAAGCCCTATCACACCTGGTCGTATCACGTCTACCAGACCAGCATCCTGATCCCCAACACCGGCACGCCGCAGCTCTTCACCGTTGCGAACACCGGCGCCGCTTACCAGGATCTGACCGTGCGCAAAGACCAGGCCATGATCGGCTTCCATGTGCGCTTTTGGGTGGAGTGGGACGCCAGCTCCACTTACCTGGCCGGCCTGAAACAAGGCATCCTGGGAGCCTCGGCTTACCTGTACGATGTGACCGATGGGCAAATGTTTTGGGAAACGGTGGAGGTCTATGATAATGATCAATATGGAGGCGGGGCCGATTACACCATCTTCGCCGATACCGGTGTCTGGCCCAACGGCTTTGTCGGCAATATCGCGGATGCAAACTTTGGCCGCATCTACCTACCGCGCCAATGGGGCAGCTTGCCCTGGTCGAACCGCAGCGCCTCGGGCGTGATGATCCACGAGTGGGGCCATTACGCCCTGTATATGTATGACGAATACCTGGACCGCAACGGCAATAACGGGGCCGATTGTACCCTGAATCGCGGTTCAGGTTCGGCTGGGGAACCCACCCGGGCCAGCATCATGGACGACACCGGCGATGCAAGCGAGCTGTGCTCGAACGCCGATCCGAACCACCTGCACAACACCAATACCGAGCAGGATAAGATAAATAACGGTGAAACCACCTGGGATACGCTGGTGCGCGTCTACTCGGACAGCCAGGCAGTTGACCGTTGGACGTGGCGGACGCCTGAAACGCGCAGCACGCCGGTGGTTGCCGGGCCGACTGCGCTGCCGCTCAATAACCTGGTCACTGTGAACGTGACCGACGCCAATACCAATGTCTGCACACCGTTCACCGAAACCTTTGTCTATCGCGAAACCGGCAGCCCGGTGAAAGGAGCCGTGGTGACGCTAGATCGTCCTACGGGCAAGGACTTCATCCAGGGCACGACCAACAGTGCCGGCCAAATTGTGGTGTGGGGCGCGCATAATGGCGATACCCTGCACGCCGTCAAAGGCAGTGCATCGGCCAATGCGACCGTCTCCTGCACAACCACTGCCGCGGGTGCGCCCGGCGACCTGCTGGCGAACAAAG
Organism: uncultured Anaerolineaceae bacterium; assembly: GCA_964629965.1. Classification (GTDB taxonomy): domain Bacteria; phylum Chloroflexota; class Anaerolineae; order Anaerolineales; family UBA4823; genus CAZVRZ01. The sequence goes on along the minus strand of CAZVRZ010000095.1, from coordinate 1,333 downwards.
AGCTCGTGCCAGATCCCTTCGAGCTGCAAGTGAGCGTAGCGCCGGTGACCAAATTCTCGCTGCAGGTGCGGGTGAAGGCCTCGGTTGCGCTTCCCTCTGCGCCGGTGGCCGTGCTGTGGCAAGACTTTGCCAGCGTGCCGGTCAACGTTCCCCTGGTATACAACAGCTCATTGGGACTCTACACGGGCAATGCCGTGCTGAACGAGGCCTATGACCCCCGCGGGCAGGTGCAGGTGAGCGCCGCCAACGCACAGGGCAGCGTGTGGAGGCAGCAGGCGTTCGCCATTGTCTCCGCCGATGCCCAAACGTACCAGCATCTCTATTCGGATGACAACAACTTCGAAGTCGTGCTGCCGGAGGGTGCCCTGCAGGCAGACGCCTTCCTGGCCATCCAACCGGCCGCCTCGACAGGCGCCGCTCAAGGCCAGGTGCAGCTTGGGCAGGCTTACCAGGTCATCGTCTCAACCGGCCAGTACCAAACCAACCTGCCAGTGGTGATCAACATGCGTTTTGCCGATCTGGAAGCGGGTGTCACGGCCGATTCGCTGCATTTGTATCGCTGGGACGAAGGGCAGCGGCGCTGGGTGCGCGCCGGAGAAAGCACGGTGGATGTGGAGCACAACATCCTCAGCGCCTCGGTCTCGCAGCTCGGCACCTTTGCTTTGATGAGCGTGAGCGGCCCGGAGGCTATTCTGGTGTATCTGCCAAGCGTGGTGAGGTGAGCATCCCAGATCCCTTGGAACCGGCGCTTTGTGCTATACTGAATCGTACATTTCCCCACCAAACCAACCTGTTCAGGAGGTAAACCCAATGACCGGATATGTAGGAAAGATCGAAAAACTGACCGAGAAAAACAAGAACTTCCGCAAGGTGTTATACACCGGCACATACACCCAGCTCGTGCTCATGTGCCTGCAGCCCAAGGAAGAGATCGGCAATGAAGTGCATGGCAATGTAGACCAATTCTTCCGCATCGAAACAGGCGAGGCCAAATTCGTCTTCAATGAGGGCAAGGAAGAGCACCTGGTCGGCGCCGGCGATGCGGTGATCGTGCCGGCCGGCACCTTCCACAACGTGATCAACCCGTCCGCCACCGAGCCTCTCAAGCTCTACACCCTCTATTCCCCGCCCAACCACCCCGATGGCACCGTGCACAAGACCAAGGCCGATGCCGATGCCGCAGAAGCCGCCGGGCATCATTAGCCGCCCGGCGTCTACTGACGCCCGGCGCCATAAAGCCCTGGGCGAGAATGTTTGACAACCAAGCCTCTTTGTGGCATGTCATTGTTATACTGAGTTGGATCCAACAGGTATACTCGTGTACGGGGAGACC
>CAZVRZ010000094.1:0-20980 GCA_964629965.1 uncultured Anaerolineaceae bacterium | reverse complement strand
ATTTTTTACATTTCAACCTGGCAGGCAGCCGCTTGAATTCTAACTGGGCGCCTTCTGCCAGTGTGCCGTGTGCGATCATATCCCAGTAGAATTGCACGGAATCATCGACGATCGATGAGAACTGCCCAACTACCAGGTAGATGATGTTGATCTTTTTAGCCTGCGCTTGCCCGGCGTGTTTGAGCGCAATCGCTAGAACATTTTCTGTGATCGATAGCTCGTGCATGTGGTTAAAATACCACATGCACTCCGAATTGACCAGGATGGATTTTGGCCTGTCAAAATAAGAAGAGTTGGATTTAGCTACTCGGCTTTAAGGATATGGGTAACGATGGTCGCACCGCTGCCTCCGATGTTCTGCGCCATGCCGATCTTTGCACCTTCTACTTGGGTGGCTCCGGCCTGGCCTCGCAGCTGCTGAACAACCTCCACTACCTGATAGATGCCGGTTGCTCCAACCGGGTGGCCACGCGCTTTTAATCCGCCTCTGGTGTTGATCGGAATACGCCCTCCTGGCAGAATAGCACCTTCTTGAGCAAGCCTGGGCCCCTGGCCGCGTTCGGCAAAGCCGCATGCTTCTAACGAGAGCGCGGCCATGATCGAAAATGCATCGTGCAGTTCAAATAGATCGATCTCTTGGGGTGTTATGCCGGCTTGAGCATATGCCTTTTTAGATGATTTCTCGGCTGCGGTCAGCCACAATGGATCGCGACGGCTGTGTACGGCCAGAGAATCGGTTGCAGAAGCCGATCCAATAATCTTAATACAAGCCTGGTCGCCGGGCTTGAGCGAGTCTGCCGGAACGATATAGAGTCCTGCGGATCCATCACCGATGGGCGATGCATCCAACAGGTTAATGGGAGCAGCGATCATGCGAGCTTTGGTGTATTCTTCCAGCGTGATCTCGCCATGCAGACGGGCATAAGGGTTGTGCATCGCGTTGGCGTGAGAGTTTATCGAAAAAGGGGCAAAGTCCGTATGTTTCCACCCATACTCGTGCAAATATCTGCGCATGATCAGGGCATTGATGGCCACGAAGGACAGGCCTTGGGCTGCTTCATAATCGGCGTCTGCGGCTGTCGCCAGCCCCGAAGTCGTTTCTGATAGCGGGCTCTCGGTCATTTTCTCGACGCCTAAAACCAGGGCGCTGTCGACTTCTCCCGAAGCGACCGCCATGACCCCAGCGCGCAAGGTGGCTGCTCCCGATCCGCAAGCCGCCTCGATTTTCATGGCAGTGATACCCAACAATCCAATCCAATCTGCGACCAGCGCAGCCAGATTCTCTTGTTTACCAAGAATTCCCGAGAGCATGTTCCCAACGAACAGGCTTTCTACGGTTCGCCTGCCGGCGTCTTCTAAGGCGGCCAGGGCCGCTTGCCCGGCCAGGTCTTTTATAGAAAGATCCCAATGTTCATCAACTGAAGTTTGTCCGATTCCAATGACTGCTACTGAGCGCATATCTTCCTCTTGTTGTGCTATTCTATGATCTAATCATAACGATGATGACTGTCAGAATCTATCAGATTGTTGATCGTCATTCTCTTGTAGAAAAGACAACAGCGCCTGATCGAACAATCCAGGTTGGTCTATGGTCACCGCATGCCCTGCTCTAGGAATAATGACATGCCTTGATAACGGAATTGCTTTGAGCTGCACCTGGCATTGTAGGGGCACTGTGGTGTCGTTTTGACCGGTAACAATTAACGTGTGATTTGGAATTATCGATAGTTTTTTCGTCACATTAAAGCGCGCTAAGGCGCGCATGGCTGCTCGGTATCCTTTGGGATTAGCCTGCAAAACTTGCTCGATGAAAGCCTGGCGTAACGCTTCCTGTTCTGATAACGGAAAAATGCGCTTGGCAACAGCCTGGGCCTGCACGCGCAAGCCGAGTGTATGCACCAATACCAGCCTGAGAGCATAATAGAACCAGGTGCTGGCCATTTTGGGGCGCAAGGCAGCAAAGGTGTTGATCAGTACCAATTTATCGACCATGGCAGGATATCGCAGCGCTAGGCTTAATGCCAGCATCCCGCCCATCGATATCCCGGCGATATGAGCTGAAGATATGTTTAGATTGGCAAGAAGGTTGGCGATATCATCTGCCATATCATCAATGGAACCAGGAGGCCCCGGATAATCCGACTGCCCAAAGCCACGGGTGTCTGGCGCCAAAATGTGATAGCCGGCTTCTTCCAGGCACGGAATCTGCAACGTCCAGGACGAACTCGTTGCTCCCAATCCGTGTAAAAGAACAATAGTCTGTTTGGATTGAGGGTAAATTTCGATATAATAAAGCCTGGCAAGATTGTTTTGTGTAAAATAGGGCATACCATAATTCTATCACTCATGAGCCCGACAACAACTACGGTGCGCATAGACATAATAGCTCCTACGAATATCAGTACACCTGACATATGAACATCTCTGATAAAACACTCACCATTGTTGGGGGAGGGCTGGCTGGATGCGAAGCCGCCTGGCAGGCTGCGCTCCTGGGTGTCTCTGTGCGCCTGCACGAAATGCGCCCTATGGTACCTACTGGCGCGCATGTCACAAGTGATTTAGCGGAATTGGTCTGTTCAAACTCGTTGGGTTCAAACCTGTTCCACAAGGCCAGCGGCCTGCTAAAACAGGAACTTCGCATATTGAATTCCTTGCTGATCTCTTGCGCCGATCGTTCCTGTGTCCCCGCTGGTTCCGCCCTGGCAGTCGACAGACTGCAATTCTCCCGCCTGATTACCCAGGCTTTGCTGGATCACCCCAATATTACGATCATTCGTGAAGAAGTGAGCGATATTCCCGCCGGCCCTGCTATCATCGCATCCGGGCCATTAACATCTGCGAAACTATCAGATAAACTGGCTGAGCTTCTTGGGCAAGAGCATTTATTCTTTTTCGATGCAATTTCACCGATAGTCCATTATGATAGCATCGATTTCACTCATGCCTATAAAGGTTCGCGTTATCGTTTCGACGAATTGGGCGAAGGCGATTATGTCAATTGTCCGCTTACAAGAAGTGAATATGACGAATTCGTCGCTGCGCTGATCTCGGCCGAGCGAATCGAGCTCAAGGATTTTGAACAGCAGATTAACGTGGGCGTAAATGCTGGCGCCAAAGGCTTTTTTGAAGGGTGCTTACCCGTCGAGGTGCTGGCGTGTAGATCGCATCAAGCTCTTGCTTTTGGCCCTTTGCGTCCGGTTGGATTGCACGATCCAAGAACCAGGAAGGGCTCTTATGCCACCGCACAATTGCGACAAGATGATCTGGCGGGTTCTCTTTACAACCTGGTTGGATTTCAGACCAACTTGACTTTCGCAGAACAGCAGCGAGTTTTTCGCATGATTCCGGGCCTGCACAATGCGGTTTTCGAGCGCTTTGGAAAGATGCACCGCAATACGTTTATTTACTCCCCAGGTTTTTTACTGCCCACACTGCAATTTGATCGCCGCCAGGATTTGTTCTTTGCCGGGCAGATCACTGGGGTAGAAGGTTATGCCGGTAATATCGCAACCGGTTGGTTGGCAGGCGTAAATGCGGCGCGTTTGTTGTGCGGATCGGATATCTTGGAGTTGCCTGCCACAACGATGACAGGTGCGCTCTGCCGTTACATTACGCACGCAGCCGAAAAGGACTTTCAGCCGATGAAAGCTAATTTCAACCTCATGCCGCCGCTTGATGAAAGCATGCAACCCGACAAAATCGACCGGAAAGCGCGAGCGAAAGCATATGCAGAAAGAGCCCTCTCACACCTCTCTGATTATTTAAGTATCATAAATTGCGTGTAGCCATAATATGTCAAACAACATTAAAAAGATTCCAACTACCATATACATCCTATTAATAACAACCACAACACTCGCCTTACTCGCCATCTACATCTATTACCAGACCAGGCCAATAAAGTTTGATGAGATAAGAGCATATCGGGACGTTTCATACCAGGTAAGTCTTGGACCACGTACCATGGGAAGCATTGCTCATGAACATACCCGCCTATGGATTGTAAGCGAATTAGAGAAATACCGTTGGAATGTAAATATTCAAGAAACACCATGGTCCGATTACACAATCTATAACATCAGCGGCTGCCGCGGGCAGGGGAGTCCCTGGATTCTCATTGGGGCGCATTATGATTCCCGCTTTCACTCCGATCAAGATGACAACCCCGCTAATCATCTAACTCCTGTGATCGGAGCCAACGATGGAGCCTCAGGCGTGGCCGTATTGCTAGAATTGGCCAGATCGCTGCCGAAAGACCTCGATAAGCATGTCTGCCTGGTGTTCTTCGATGCAGAAGACAATGGAAACATAGCTGGCTTTGATTGGATCTTGGGATCAAAAGCATATGTGGAGGCACTAACCGAGAAACCGGATGTTGCTGTCGTTATCGATATGATCGGGGATAAGGATCTGTCCATCTATTACGAGAAAAATTCCAACCCAGAAATTTCTCAATCGATTTGGGATACGGCTTTTTCACTCGGTTATGAGCAATTTATTCCGCAGAGCCGCTACCGTATCCTAGACGACCATATTCCTTTCAAGCTTGCAGGTATCCAGGCAGTTGATATTATTGATTTTGATTACCCTTATTGGCACACAACTGCCGATACTCTTGATAAAATATCTGTAGACAGCCTGGGTGCTGTTGGCAACACATTATTGAAATGGATCATTGATTATCCTGCTCCTTAACGAATCTGTAGCGGCGTAATAATTTACTCCACAATGCTAACCGTTGGCAAATTGGCTATCCTAGCGTAAACTTGGGCAGTATGAATATTGCAGAATCCTTAAATCGAATAAAAGAAACTTGGCTTTCGAAAGTATCGGAGAATCTCACGACAGGCGAAGGAGTCAGGAGTGGTTTTAAAGATCAGTTGGTATCTTTTTATGACCAATTGATTTTCGCTACCGAAAGCGGGCAAACAGACTGCTTAGAACACGTACTATCGGAATGGGTGAAAGCCCGGACAGAGACAGAATTAGATGCGCTAGAGCTAAGCCTGACCCGGATATTGGGGCAAATGTTAATCATCACCCTTGAAGTTTCAAAAGAAGAATTGAGTACCGATCAGTCAAGCCAAGTCGTTTCCGTTGTACTGCCCATTTTTATGAAATCCCTTGAATATTCGGCGAGAGAGGAAGCGCGTATTCATATCCAACACATGCAAGGAGAGCTAGGCCAGGCCCGGAGCACTCTGGAACGGTTAGAGAAAACAAAATCCGATTTTATTTCTGTTGCCGCGCATGAGTTAAAAACCCCTTTGACTCTCATCGAGGGTTATGCTGCAATGCTTGAAGAATCGCTTCCGGACGGCGACACGCGTCAACCGCAAACGATACTATATCTGAAGGGTGTGCATGCAGGTACGCGGCGGCTGCGGGAAATTGTTGATGATATGATCGATGTGTCGATCATTGATAATGATATGTTATCCCTTACATATCAGCCGCAATGGTTGAGACACTTGTTGAATGCAGTTCAACGCGAACTGAACCCTGCAATGCGGCAACGCAATCTGCAGTTCTCCATGCGCGACTTTCCCGGTGTTGATGAGATGTTTTTCGGCGATGGAGAACGGCTGTACCAGGCACTCCGGAACATTGTTACCAATGCCATTAAATATACTCCCGATGGTGGCACGATCAGGGTGGATGGCCGTCTTTTGCCAGGATTTATCGAGTTGATCATCAGCGATACCGGCATCGGAATTGAGCCAGAGGATCATACGCGAATCTTTGAGAAGTTCGGAAGATTAGGAAACGTGTCTCTACATTCCAGCGGAAAAACAAAATTTAAGGGCGGAGGGCCTGGATTGGGTCTTCCAATCACCAAGGGAATCATCGAGGCTCATGAGGGAGCCATTTGGGTGGAGTCAGAGGGGTATAGCGAAGAAAAATACCCCGGTTCCACATTTCATATTATGTTACCATTAAGAAAAACACCTCCTGACGATAAGGCCGCCAGGCTTTTCAAAGAGCTATCTAAACAATAAATGGCTAAGAAAACATCAGAACCCACACTTAAACCTCGCGAACGCGCCTTTCTCGTAGGCGTAGAAATTCGCAGCCAGAAAAATCTTCTCGCTCTCGACGAGTCTTTAGCAGAGTTGGCTCTCTTGGCTGATACTGCCGGTCTCGATGTAGTAGGGCAAACCTCGCAAAAATTAGACCGGCCGAATGCACAAACATATATAGGTCATGGTAAGGTAGAAGAAATACGTATCCTCGTAGAGGAAGTACAGGCCGACGTGATCTTGTTCGACGAGGAACTTTCTCCGCGCCATTTACGCGAACTTGAACAGATCTTTGGGGAGACAGCACGAATAATAGACCGTACGGCGCTTATTTTAGATATTTTTGCCCAGCATGCCAGCACTAAAGAGGGGGCATTGCAAGTTGAGTTGGCGCAATATGAATATTTCCTACCGCGCTTGACCAGATATTGGACGCATCTGGCGCGACAAGCAGGCGGCGGGGCTGGTCGCTCGGGCAGCGTTGGGGGTGTTGGGCTGAGAGGGCCAGGCGAAACCCAGTTGGAGGTTGACCGGCGTGAAATTCGCCGCCGGATAAAGAGCCTGCAAGAGCAGATCGAAAAGGTTCGTATCCATCGCCAGCAGTATCGCAATCGCCGTAAGCGTTCCCAGATACCTGTTGTGACCCTGGTAGGTTATACCAATGCAGGTAAATCCACACTCTTAAACCGTCTTGCCAAGTCAGATGTTTATGTCGCAGATCAACTATTTGCCACACTGGATCCAACTACACGCCGAGTAGAATTGCCAGGAGGCCACACGGCGTTATTTACCGACACAGTAGGGTTCATCCAAAAGCTGCCCACGATGTTAGTGGCTGCTTTTCGCGCCACTCTTGAAGAGATCAATGAAGCCGAACTTCTTCTGCATGTGATCGATGTGACCCATCCGGATGCAAAAGCGCAAGCGGAAGCTGTATATCAAACTTTAAAGGAAATCAATGCGGCGGATATCCCGGTGCTAACTGCGCTGAACAAAATCGATCGTCTGGGCAACCCGGCCGGATCACAAGATTTTCTAACAGAGTATCCGAACGCAGTAGCAATTTCCGGTTTGACTGGCGAAGGAATAGATAATTTACTGATACGAATCAGCGAATATCTCTTTGAGGATCTATCGGCAGTCGATGTTTGGTTGCCATATTCGGAGGGCGCTCTGATCGCGATCATGCACGAGCAAGGGCAGGTAGAGCAAGAAGATCATCAGCAAGGTGGCGTTTTCTTGCGAGGCCGGGTTCCGGGACGCCTGTTAGCAAAATTTATACCATTCCAAAAACGAAGAGGTTGATATGTTATCAATGATGAATCGCTTGTTAGATGTGGCATCAGATTATTTTGCGTCCCGTAAAGGCCTGCTGCCGTTGATTGGCATTGCATTGGTGATCATAGATCTTATTCTTCAATTCTTCCCAATATTAGGCTGGGTCACCAGCAGTAATGTTTTCATGCATGTTGGTATCATCGTTGCAATTATTGGGATCATGTTAGCCTGGGCTTTGTAGCTCCGAGCCACGAAAATAAAACAACAAGCCCTCCCGCCGATGAGAGGGCTTGTTGTTTTAGATGATTATGCTAATTACAAGCGAGGTCCTGCCTGGACAATTTCATCAGAGCAATCTGCTGCAAATCTTTTGAAATTATCTATAAACCGGGATGCTAATCCTCGATACTTGAGCATGTACGCTTCCTCACTTGACCAAGAAGCGGCTGGATAGAGAACATTATCAGGGATACCTGGGCAGTGCTTGGGAACGGCGAAACCAAAAATTGGATCCGTATAATATTCAACATTGAGCAATTCACCATTTAAAGCTGCATTCAACAAGTCTCGCGTATAGCGAATGCTAATGCGCTTGCCAATTCCATAGGGGCCACCAACCCAGCCTGTGTTGACCAACCAGCAATTAACATTGTACCGAAGGATCTTGTTCTTCAAAATGTTAGCATAGAAAGATGGTTTATGAACCATGAATGGCGCACCAAAACAAGCGCTAAAGGTGATCTCCGGCTCTTCACCCAATCCAATTTCGGTGCCGCCAACTTTTGCCGTGTATCCTGAAATGAAATGATACATAGCCTGGTTTATGTTTAACTTCGCAATGGGGGGCATCACTCCCGAGGCATCACAGGTCAAGAAGATGATGTCTTTCGGATGCCCACCTGTTTTGGAAGGGACCGCATTCCGAATAAATTCCAGCGGATAAGAGGCGCGTGTATTTTCTGTCAGAGTGTCATCATTTAGATCGATCAACCGAGTGATGGGATCATAGACGACATTTTCTAGAATCGTACCGTACCGCTCGGTGCAGGCGTAGATTTCCGGCTCAGCGGTTGGAGACAAGCCAATCACTTTCGCATAACAACCATCCTCAAAATTGAAAACCCCGTTGTCGCTCCAACCGTGTTCATCATCGCCGATTAACCCGCGGTTTGGATCTGCAGAAAGCGTGGTCTTACCCGTTCCAGATAAGCCGAAGAATAATGCCGCATCGCCGTTCTTGCCAATATTGGCCGAGCAATGCATGGTCATGATACCTTCGAGCGGCAGAAGATAATTCAACAGGGTGAAGACTGACTTCTTGATCTCGCCTCCATAACCTGTATTTCCAATAATGCAAAGACGCTGCTCGAAATTTAGCACGATGAAAGTACCCGATGGCGTCTGATCGATTTGCGGATAGGCGTTGAAAGATGGCGCCACAACCACTGTAAACTCGGGAACATGCCGGCGAGATTCCTCGTGCGTACTGGGCTTGATGAACATATTGCGAGCGAATAAACTATGCCAGGCATATTCGGTAATGATTCGAACTGGTACGCAATAATCAACCTCTGCGCCGCCATAGCAATCTTGCACGAAAACATCGCGCCCTTGTAGAAAACCTAGCAATCTCGAATATAGTTCGTCAAATTTATCGCGAGCAATGGGACGATTGTACTGGCCCCACCAAATCTTATCTTCTGTAGTCGGCTCCCTGACGATGAATTTGTCATTTGCCGCCCTGGCAGTATGTTTCCCAGTGCTGACAATCACCGGTCCTCGATGGGCGATCTGCGCTTCGCCGCGAAATATGATCTCTTCATAAAGGGCTTCGGTTGACAGATTCCAATAAGCCTTCCTCAAGTTTATCAAGCCATGGTTGTCTAATCCGAAGTCACTCTTAACAGCTGCAGCCTGGCTTTCGGCAGGCGTTTTTATGTTGAGGATGTTGTTCATTGCCAATCCCTCACTAATCTACGATCTCCGATGTAAATGTCATTGGGCGCCGATGGATCTAAAGCCCATTTAATTCTTTCAATGGCCGTTTTGATGTCGCCGATACTTCCAGCATAACTCAGCCTGATATGACCTTCCATTCCAAATTCTTTGCCAGGGACAGTGACCACCAGGGCTTTATCAAGCAAGAATCTAGAAAGCTCAACCGAATTATTCGAATAAGTGCGAAAATCGGGCAAGCAGTAAAACGTTCCGGCAGGTTTGTCAACTTTTATTCCGTTGAAAGATTGCAGTTCCTGTACGATCACATCACGGTTGTTTTGAAATATCAGGCGCAAATTCTCGACCACGGTCTGCATACCATTAAGAGCACCCTCAGCAGCTGCCTGTAGGACTACCGATGTGCAAGACGTAATCTGGGACTGCACATTGTTCATAATGGATGCCAGGGTTCGATTGGTTACAACCCATCCAATCCGAAACCCCGTCATACCGTAGAGCTTAGAGACGCCATTGACAACAATGATCATGGTTGATTCGATATCTTTGTTGCTGAACTGGTATGCCGGCTTCCATTTGCGCCCATCAAATACCAGCTTATGATAGATATCATCCATGATCAAGTAGATTTTCTTCTTTTCACACAATGCCACTATTTCGGCTACGAAATCGTCTGAAAAAACCGAGCCAGACGGATTGTTGGGGCTGTTTACAACGATTGCCTTGGTGTAGCGGCTGATGGCTTGCTCGATATCTTGTATACGCGGATGGAATGTCCCATCTTCAGGTCGAACAATCACCGGAACCCCATACGACATTTTGATCATTTCCGGATAACTTACCCAATAAGGAGCCAGCACAATGACTTCGTCTTGAGGATTCAGGAGTGTATAAAAGACATTGAATAACGATTGCTTCGCTCCGGCAGAAACGATCACGTTCTCAGGAGCCACCATCTTATCGTAATTTTCTTCTGTATAACGAATAATTGCCTTTTTTAAAGAAGGAATCCCATCCGGAGGAGTATATTTAACGTCCCCTGTAGTTAACTTTGAGGTAGAACTTAAAATAGCGGCTATGGGAGTTTTATTGCGAGGTTCCCCAATACCCATATTAATTACTGCCTCTCCTCGCTCACGCAATAATCTTGCTTTCTCATTCAGCGCGAAGGTTGGCGATTCGGCGATTGATCTTGCTAGCTGGCTGATCGTCATATCATTTCCTCTCTCCTGAACAATGGACTTTTGGTATTAGATAATATTAACCAATGATTACGAAAAAAGTTTCTCTTTTCCCGTCGATTGGTTTTCAGTTTATCTTGAATTAATTAGTGTGTCAATAGGACACTAATTCGCAAATCCAAAAGGGGAGATTAGAAATGCATTATTCAGGTGGTTGAGAAGACAATGTTTGCTTCAGATATTTCAGGCCTGTACCGGTGTTGAACAGAATAACACTTTCATCTTTCTGTATCCAACCCGCATTCACCAGCTTGGTCAACCCAGCGTACGTGGCAGCGCCTTCGGGTGCGGTAAATAAACCTTCCCTGGCTGCTATGAGCTTCTGAGCATCCAAAATCTCTTCGTCACTAACAGATACTGCATTGCCGTGACTCTCGTAAATATCGTGCAAAATGATCTGGTCGGCAAAGCTCTTCGGAACACGCAATCCTGAGGCCAGGGTATGGGCGCCCGTCCAAAAATCGCAGAAAAGTGCTTTCTCTTGAAACGCTTTGATCACAGGAGCACATCCGTCGGCTTGCACAGCGACCATCCTGGGTTTTTTCTTGCTTTCCAGCCATCCCATCTCTTCCATTTCAGCAAAGGCTTTCCACATTCCAACCAGTCCAGTGCCTCCGCCGGTAGGATATATGATTACATCAGGAAGATTCCAGGCGAATGTTTCCGCCAACTCATATCCCATGATTTTCTTGCCTTCTGCGCGATAGGGCTCCTTAAATGTTGAGATGTCAAACCACCCTTCGGAGCGAGCCTTTTCGCCCGCCATGCCAGCAGCTTCATTTATCAGGCCATTGATCAATATGACAGTAGCGCCGGCTATTCGACTTTCTTCAATATTTGCTACTGGCGTATCTTTTGGCATGAAGATGTATGCCTGCAAACCTCCTCGAGCAGCATATGCAGCCATTGCACCTCCGGCGTTTCCGGCAGTGGGAATGACCACTTTTGTTATCCCAAGTTCTTTCGCTTTTGAAACTGCAGCGGCCAATCCCCGAGCCTTAAAAGTGCCTGTCGGGTTCAGGCTTTCATCTTTCACGTAGAGGTGCGTTAAGCCTAATTCCATTCCCAACCTGGGTGTATGAAGAAGGGGGGTATCACCTTCGCCAAGGTATATCATATTCCTTGGATCGTGCACGGGTAATAGTTCATGCCAGCGCCACATCCCAGGTAGCCGATGATGAAACTCATCTCGATCCAACTCTTGACGCGCCAACTGTAAATTGTAATGAGCTAGGAGAGGCGCCTGGCAGTCAGGGCAAAAGGTTTGCAGCTTTTCGGCCTCAAATATCCTTGAACAAGATGAACATTCCAGATAAGATAAATACGACATGGAGTTATCCGTGATTAAGGGTCAAACTTGTGTACGTTCGGTTGAGCTAGGCAAATAAGCTTCGATCCTTGCCCATAATTCGCGGATGTTAATGGGCTTAGACATGTATACATCACAGCCGGCAGCCAATGCCTTTTCCGCATCTCCTCTTAATGCATTAGCAGTTACCGCAATGATTGGCACATACAACATATTCCTTGAACTTTCACTCCTCAATCTACGAGCGACTTCATACCCATCGATATCTGGTAGATTGATATCCAATAAAATAACATTAGGCTGTTCTGCATGGGCGGCATCAAGACCCGACAATCCATCGGGAGCCCAAATAAACCGATACCCCTTTGCCTCTAGAGCGCGCTGAACTAGCATTCTGTTATCTGGATTATCTTCAATGTATAAGATTGTAAAGGGCATCAGGCATCTCCTTCATTATCGGGAGTTTTTAGCTCCATAACTTCTACTACTTGATCAACAAATTCACGGGGTGGCAACGATCCTTTTTGGTAAATCGCAGCAATATATCCCTTTAATCGGTCGCGATCTTCATCAGTAATATCTTTAGCACTAACCACAATCACTGGTATATCCGATGTTCTTTGATCTAATTTTAACTCTTCTAGCACACTAAATCCATCGATTCCAGGCATTGTTAAATCCAATACGATGAGACCAGGCTTTCGTTGGCGAGCTTGGGCCAAGCCTTCCCAACCATCACGAGAATGAAAAACCCGGTAAGATTTACGCGCTTCTAAAAATTTACGAATCAATAGAGCATCATCTGGGTTGTCATCTATGATCAATACTGTTTTGGTCTTCTCGTCCAATGTCTCTAGGGCAGCGTGCAAACCATCCAGAGGCGCTTTTGCATCATCAACTTTAATATCCACTCCCCACTGATTCCCTAGCACGTGTTTTTCGACCGGGAAGGTATGTCCGGTACAATTGACTACAACCAGTTCGCCTGGTTGGATCATCTCCATCGCAAACATTTTTTCCAGGCCCGCAAAAGCAACAGCAGCAGCTGGTTCAACAGCCAGTCCTTCCACTTTGGCGAGATTATGCATGCTGGCAAAGGCTTCCGAATCGGCTACCGCCTCAAAAGTCCCACCATGGCGTTTTACCAACTCCCACAAGTATGTATAAGCACTACCCGGATCCCCAGTAGCAAGTATAGCTATCCGCGTTTTTGGAATGACTGGAGTAGCTACATTTTTCCCTGATTTATAAGCCTGCACCATTGGAGAGCAGCCATCAGCCTGGATCACTGCCAATTTGGGAATCTTGTCGATCAACCCCATATCATGCAGTTCTTGAAAACCATGGTATACGCCCAAGGGCCCAAGGCCCCCGCTGACTGCCTGGATGTACCAATCTGGTGATTGCCATCCAAGTTGCTCGACAATCTCATAAGCAATGGTTTTCATAGATTCGCGCGCTGACAAACTGCGAGCGCCTCTATCTAGCAATAAATTCCGACGATCAGCAAACTCTGCAGCAATGTGTTTGGCCTGGTCATAAGTTCCACTAACTTTGACGACTTCAGCCCCAAACAGGGCAACCTCTCTTAATTTCTCTGGAGGTACCATACTGGTCATGAATACCCAAAGTTTTATGTTCGCACGCGCACAGGCCGCAGCATAGGCCACTGCAGCATTGCCGGTAGAGGCGATTACTGCCTCTTTTATACCTGCTTGCAGCATCGTAGCCACCGAGACAGCTGCCTGGCGATCCTTAAATGATCCCGTGGCATTATATCGCTCGTCTTTAATATAAACATGAGCGCTCTGATTATTTCCGCCCGGCAGGTAACGACGGGGAGTTCGCATGGGGGTTCCGCCTGCAATCAAGTCTAGATCCAGGCTCCCCAGATTATCTATCGGCAATACCTCATGATAGCGCCACAAATTGAACGCTCGCCCTGGAAGGCCGCGCAACAATTCCCGTTTAAAGGCTCCATAAGCATAACTTGCTTCCACCCAGGCAGATTTGCACTTTATACATACTGTTGGGGCCAGTAGCTTATACGCTTGCTGGTGTCCGCAAGTCATGCATCTCATGAACTCAGGTCTTGCCATCCACTCTCCTAAAATCTTATTCTACCACTACAATGCTGGATCATAATCTGCAGTTGATACCTGGTTCTCTCTTATTGCTTGGGTTGCAATGGCATTTCCAGATAGAGGACTGAGCCAAAGCCAAATCCCTGACTTTCAGCCCACAAACGGCCTCCGTGCATCTCAACGAGGCGGCGGCTAATGGGTAGACCGAGACCGGTGCCTCCTGCCTTGCGCGTTGTCGATGTGTCCACCTGACTGAAGGCTTCAAATATTGTCTCCAGCTTTTCAGGAGGGATTCCAATACCAGTATCTTTTACTTGTATGTGAACCATATCCCCCTGGCGCTGGGCAGCGACCGTAATTCCGCCTGTTTCAGTGAATTTAATCGCATTGCCCACCAGGTTCAATAATATCTGCCGTAAACGCATCAGATCTGCTGATATCACCAGATCAGCGTCGGGACGATAATCAGCCTGCAAATAAATGGATTTTGCTCGCGCTTGCGGCGTAGTGGTTTCTAGAATGTCAGCAATCAACTCGCGCAAATCAATTGATTCGAGAGATAAGCTCATCCGCCCAGATTCTATCTTGGCCATATCGAGTACTTCATTGATCAGGTTGAGCAAATGTTTGCCGTTTTTCTCGATTAGCTGCAAGTCGGAAGCCATATATTCAGTTAATGGGCCATCGATTTCTTCAAGGATTACTTGAGTGAAGCCCAGAATGGAGTTGAGCGGGGTACGCAACTCATGACTCATGTTGGCCAGGAAAGTGGATTTCAGGTGATCCAATTCGCGCAAGCGTTCAACAATAACGAATTGTTCTGCAAACAAACGCGCATTCTGTAGCGCGACCGCAGTCTGTGTAGCCAACGTGGAATATGTGGCCAAATCTCCTTCCGAGAAGGCATTTACACGATAGGATTGTACATCGAATACACCCAGAACGCGGGAGCCAACGATCATCGGTACAGCCAATTCAGATGCAGTGTCTGGCAGTAGTGGGTTAGGTAAAAATCCTGGCTCCAATTGCACATCATTGACCAATTGCCCCTCGCCTGTTCTGGCCGCACGAGCAACTAGTGATTGTTCATCGATCATAATTGCCCAGCCCTCAGCCGTCATCGAACGCCCAATCTCTCCTGCGCCAGCGGTAAGGGTTAACTTCTTACCTTCTTCGTCCAGTATGTAAACATGGGCATGGTATAAATTAAATCTATTCTTTGTTAGGTCGACTACAGATTGCAATAATTCTCCAGGTTCCAAGATGGTAGAGGCCGCAGAACTTACCTCGGCAACCGTTTGAAGTTCGACCGTGCTTTTCTGGGTTTGCTCGATCAGCCGGGCTCGCTCTAATGCCTTCGATACATTATCAGCAAGTTCTTCCAAAAACCCTTGCTCGTCTTGCGTCAGCACTACTCCTGTTTCATTTTGCAACCCAACATATCCAATAACCTGCCCTTGAACTTCCAAATTTGTAGAATAGATAGTGGAAGGCTGTGATGCATAGTCAATGTTGTTCGCATCCGTAGGGAAAAAACCTTGCGGGTCAAAAACGGGATTAACACTAACCTGATCAAATAAATACCCCACCGTTTCTACTTTCCGAGCCGAGGAATACGCTGCCCAGGCATCCTGGCTCATCAACCGTTGCAGGTTGGTCAATTCTTGTACTCGTTCTGCCAGTCCTTGGTGTAGTTGCTGTCCGCGAATAACTGCGGCTGCCTGACTGGTCAGATTCGATATCTGGCGGATATCAGCCTCGCTAATATCCATAATATCTTCAGTAAAGATCATCAAGGTTCCTATCCATCCATCCGTAGAAACCAGGGGAAAAAGCGCCACACTTCTAGCCATCAACTGCTTCAATACATCTCGCAACTCATCATTTATGCGCTTGTCAGTATCAACATCCAGTACGATGGATACTCTCTCAGGATCGGCGATATTCGCAATAGGAAGACGATCGTGAGGAAATACTGTTCCGACTGTTACAAGATTTGTCGCTTCACCGGCCTGCCAAACAGCCTCTGCGCGATAAGCTTGTGGGGGTGCTTCGTCCCAGACTTTGTCAAACAGTAATATAAACGCTCGCTGAAACTTTTTTATTGTTGTTGCCTTAACCAGTGCATTTAACACCTCTTGTGCCGATTGCGCTTTGATTATTTCACCTGTGCCTGCATATAATGTTTCTGTGATTTGAAGGGCCTGTTGAGCACGTTCATACTGGCGGGCGGTTTGCAATGCAGTAGCAATTTGAGCAGCAAGTGTCGTTTGAATATTTGCATCTTCCGTTGTAAAATAATTTATTGAGTTTGCTTGAACATCTAATACACCCAAAAGCGTATCAGCCACTAACAATGGAACAGACATTTCGGATAGGGTATTTGGTAATCGTGGATTTTGCAGCCACCCTGGATCCTGTGTAACATCATTCACCAGTATTGGAACTCGAGTCCGTGCTGCACGCGCCACCAGAGACTGCTGCTTTTCGAGATCAATTTCTATTTCACAATGGGTATTCCAATAAGGGCTGTCTTCTGCCCAGCTACAGGCCTGGATTTGAAGATTTTGGCTTTCTTCTCTAAGCATAAAGATATGACAGTGATATAGATCAAAGCCTTTTCGAGTCATTTCTGCTGCTATCTGAAGAAGTTCTTGAACATCTAGAGTAGCAGAAACCACGGTACTTATTTCTGCTACTGTTGCCAGTTGTTTGGCTCTTTTAGCAACTAACAATTCTGCCGCGCGGCGCTCGGTAATATCTCGACCAATACCGACCAAACCAAGAATTTTCCCTTCATCGTCCCTCAACATGATTTTCGTCGTATTGATCCATTTGGGATTACCCTGCGGATCAATCGTCTGCTCCTCCACTGTTAGATTATTCCCGGAAGCGAACAGATTTTGTTCATCCTGATAATACTTAGAAGCAAATTCTGGCGAAAAAAAATCGTAATCTGTTTTGCCAATAGCATCCAGAGGCGTTGGAGCGCCTAACAAATCCGCCTGGGCTTGATTGACCAACAACATCCGGCTCTGCGTATCCTTGTAATAGATCACATCTGGTAGGTTGTCAATGAGAGATCGCAGATTGTTACGTTCTTGCGCCAAAGCCGTTTCCGATTCGTGAAAACGGTCGACTATTCTTTGATGCTGGATTGCTATTGCAATCTGCCCACATAAACCTTCCAATAATAATTGTGTTTCCGTGCCTAATTCTCCCTTTACATCACTCTGCACATCCAACACACCCAAAACCTCGTCCATCCACTTAATTGGTGTAGCTATTTCTGCTTGCGTACCAGGCAGCAGAGGATTCGAACGCCAATCGGGATCCAGGGATACATCCGCCCGCAAGATCGTTTTCCCGGTTGCGGCGGCTACGCCAATAAGCCCCTTACCCATGGGCATTTGATGATCTTGAGACAACATCACACGGCCTACATCGCCATATCCGGCGATCAGCTTAACGGCGTCAATGTCAGGATCATACCGGAGAAGTTGTACGTGGTAAAAATTAAATTTTTCTTTTACATTATCAACAACACGAAAATATAGATCTTCCAGGTTTTCTGCTGAAGATATTGCTTGAGATACCTGTGCAGATATCTCAACCTGCTTGAGAAGAGTTTGAAAAATATCTTCTCTTGAGGAATTCGTTTCTTCTGATCGATCTAATAATTCATCATCTTTGCGCATGTAAATGGCTCCTGGCAAGTGCCTGGCATCTCTACTCAATCGCTCTTCTGACTGTCATTTTTATCAGGTGAACCTGGACTCAGGATGATAAACGTCTTTTGTTTGATCGCTCTACCCAATTCCTCTACGGTACGGCGCATGATTGTATCCACATCTGTTGCGCTGGTAACTTGAGCAGTGATCTCTCGCAATAATTGCTCACGCTGCGCCCTGGCCTGAGTTCGCTCAAGAAGCTGGAGACCTTGAACAGAAATGGCCGCCTGACCAGCTATAGATGTTAACAGGTCAATATCAGATGGAGCAGCAGTAAATTCCTTGCCATAATTCCCTAGAATAAAACCTATCACTTGTTCGCCAAGTATCAATGGAACAATGACTGCTGATTTCGCCGCGAATATCTCCTGGAAAAATGTTCGAGTGAATCTATCCAACCTGGCATCAGTCTCGATATTTTCTAATACAACCGCTTTATTTGTAAAAATAGTCCCAGGGTTTATTTCGAATGCTGATAAAGGATACCTTGATGACACTTCAAATGCCTCGGCTGAATGTGTCGCCACTGGAAATGCCCATTCAGCCGATTTACCCAAGCCAATTGGCTGATCGAAAACAAATAACATGGTTGATCGATCTGCCCGATCCAGGACAGTTCGTTTGATAATAGCATCCAAAACGTTGAGATAACTCGTTGCAGCATTCAGATCCGCGCTAATAGTAAACAATGTATCGGTCTCGGCTAACGCCTTCTGTGTTTGAATGGATAAGCGCAGATTCTCCAGGTGAGCCATTAGGCGTTCGGTAAATCTTGCCAGTTGTTCATTAGCAGTACGATCTAATTTTTCTGATCCTTGAACAATCAATTCGCCTATCTGCTCGCCGCGCATCTGCAAGGGAATATGAACCATGCCTGGATCAAGTTCTATGGTTGAAATACGCTGTACCAGGTTCCCATCATACATATAACTCATCACTGAATTACCTTCGGAAGAAGTAAAACTATCCCAACCCGAACGTGTTAAGAGGCGAGTCGCAGTTTCAGCCTCGAGGCGAAAACGTTCTGCCTGCTCCAATAAGCGGATATCATCCAGCCTACGCGCTACCTGATCAGCCACCAGGTAAACCAATTCTTCATCATCAATAGTCCACGCTTGATCAGGGTCTCGCTCTACGATAATAGAGCCTATCGATTGCCCTGAGATTTTTACTGGGATTTTCAAACCAGTACTGGTATCCGACAAATTTAACGATTCTGGGGTCACAGTAAATGTACTATTTGAAAAAGTATATGAGATATTTTCGCCACGGTGGACACCATCGAGGAGTGTTGACCAACTATCCCTGGTAAAACGTTGCAACTGTGCTTCTACAGCAGAACGGGCTTGTTGCGCGGATTTAAACAAACGCGCATTCATGATTGCCGCAGTCAATTGACCAGCCAATGTTTCGTAAACCGATAGATTCTCTTGACTCAAATCGCCCGCTTTTCGTGATTGCATATCCAACACACCCAGCACTGTATTACCTGATATCAAAGGAACGGCCATTTCCGAGCGCGTTTCTGGCAAGCGCGGGTTCGGACGAAATAAATAGCTGGCTGTTGTGTCGGGAACCACAACGGCGGCTCCTTGAGTCACAGAGCGCCCATTGATCGAATTAATATCGATCGGAAGGCGATGACCAAAACGCAATAACTCTTCGCCAATGGCTCCAGAGCCCGCCTCTAGCAGAAGAACTTTCTTATCAGGATCTACCAAATAAATTTGGGAGTAGTATAGATTGAAACGCGTTGTAATCAGATTCACGGCCTGGAGTAATAATGTATTCAGATCTTGCTGTTGGGATATGATACGTCCCACCTCCGCAGCCAGGGTCAGATCCTGCGTGCGCTCAACAACGCGTTTTTCAAGCAAACGGCGTTCGTTTTGAATTTCTTGCAGCGCGAGGTCACCCCGGGCTTGAGCTGTGATAAATTGATTTTCCAAAAGTACCACGCTCAGCATTAACAAACCTGTAACCAACAACATGGAGGCTGCTGCGTCTATCCATGCAGAGGCAGTGAGTTGATCTATGGGCAAAGAAATAGGAATACGATGAGTGATTGCGCCCCAGCCCACAATAGCAATCGAAAACAGGGAAACAATCAATGTACCAACACCAAATCTTATGCCATAAAAAATTAAGCCCAACATGGTTAGCCCTACAAAATATATGCGGGCTTCACCGTGTATACCCGTTCGGAGTAAACTATTAATAAAAATACTGGTCGCTAACAGCAGCAAAAGACCTGCCCGCACATGATAAGGGAAGCGTACGAAAGCAATTATGATGACGGTGATTAAGAATATACTCAGGATGATGATATTCTGCCAACCGCCAACACGCAATTCCGATATGATGGATGGTACAAATGAAATCAAACCCAAGATAAGACCACCTTGCAAGATCCAGCGCAGCAATCTTTCGCGCCATTGCATCAGGATGGCATTACTATCATATGCTCGTAACGATGAGATATCTTTCTTGTCTTGGCTCATCATTTCGTCCTTATCTCCTTATTTCCAGCTTACTGCCCATTATTTATGATATCTTCTCGATCTTTTGTACCCGGCTCGATCTTTATCCAAGCAAGAGAAGAATTCACCAGTTTCCCGACTTCACGTGTGGCAATCTTAAGGGCATCGTCAACCGTAGACGTGCGCTGAACCTGCTCTACTGCCTCGCGGAAACGTCTTTCTTGTTCTGAAGAATACTCAGCTTCTCGGTAAAGGCGGGCGTTGTTTAGAGAAATTGCCACTTGACTGGCGATCAATTCAAGAATATCGGCATCTTGTCTGGTTAGGCCATTCACAGTGTTTTGTTGCACATCCAGCGCTCCAAAAATATCATCGCCGATAAGAATAGGAACTGCTAATTCCGAACGCGTATCTGGCAAAAGTGGATTCGGTAACCAACCAGGATCTTGAGCCGTATCTTGCACCAGAACAACTGTGCCGGTAGCTGCCGCTCGTCCCACCAGGCCGCGCCCGGCAGGTATTTTATGCCCTCGTTCAAGCATGGTTTGTCCAACCTGACCCGAGCCGCCTGTCATAATCAGGTATTCATGCGTCTCATCGAATAAATAAATATGAACATGGTAATAGCTAAAAGCTTGTTGTATTTGGTTGACAACCTCACGAACCAATTCATCCGGTCTCAATATTGTTGATAGACTGCGGCCTACAGTTGCTGCAGTTTCAATAGCGCGGGTACGATCTACAATCCGCTGCTCAAGTCCACTCAGGGTAAGGCTGAGTTGCTCGGCAGTTATATTGATAGATCTTGCCAACGTGCCAATTTCATCGGACGATTCGATCGCAGCTCGAGCATTTAAATCACCAATCCCGATACGCTC
>CAZVRZ010000093.1:0-21127 GCA_964629965.1 uncultured Anaerolineaceae bacterium | reverse complement strand
CTGCGTTGCTTCTGATGCCGTTAGGCCTGGCGGGCGAGGTTGCGGCGCAGATTGATGAAGGTTACGAGCTGCTGCGTTCATCGGTGGACGGGGGCGGGGGCAGCCTGGCGGAGGGCGAGTACACCCTGTCTGGCACTGCCGGCCAGGCGGAGTGCGGGCCGGCGCTGAGCGGAGATGGCTATTCTCTGGTTGGTGGATTATGGCCTGGTGAGGCAGGAAGCGCTGATACTTACAATACCTATCTGCCGCTGATGTTGGACAAATGAGATTGGTGGCCCAACCCATCTCCCCCACGCTTTACCTGGCGGCGGGGGAGATGTTTTTTTGTGTTATATTTATATCACATCGGCCAATCACGACAGGAATAAGAGGAATGGCTCAACAAAACGATCCAGATAAACTGGAAGACCTGAAGCGTTTACGTCTCTTTGCTTTGCGCGAGCTGAAGCGCCAGCGCGATCCCGATGATATCATCGGGCAGCTATGCGGGCAAACCAACTGGGATTGGAACGAGGCGCAGGGCTTTTTGAACGAGGTGGGCGCCGAGAATGCCCCCACGCTGGCTGCGCGCCAGAACCAACGCACGCTGGTGGCAAGCCTGAGCATGATCTTCGGCGGGGCGATCAACCTTTTCGTCTTCTATAGCTGGATCTTTTATAACCCGCGTCTCAACAACCTGCTCGCCCTTGCCAATTGGGATGATTTGGCCGCCGTTTTGCTCAACCAGGCTGCCTGGCTGGGGGCCAACTATCCGCTGACCATTTTGTTGACCAGCACGGCTCCGGTTGGCATCGGCATGATCGTGGGTGGGTTGGTCGGCCTGGTGGTATCCTTGGGCCGAATGTTCTCTGGCTCATTCTAGCGCACCCTGGCAAATACCTGGTTTGAATGGCGTCGAGAAGAGCGTGATCCGGGGGTGAGCGTTACACTTGGCGGATGTACACCCGGTAGCGGCGGTAGACGTGCTGCCCCAGGTTCTCCATGAAGCGCAGAATGCGCCAGTTTTCGTCCCCCATCAAAGAGAAATCCACCTCCGTGTAGCCCTTCTCCCAGGCGGCGCGCAGGATTTCGGTTGCCAAAAGAGCTGCCGCTTCGCTGCTCCTGTATTCCGGGATGATGACCAGCACCTTGAAGGTGATGCGGCGCAGGCGGCGGCTGTGCCTCCAAAACTGGAACAGCCCCGGCAGCCCTAAGCGGCCGTTGACATGCTGCAGGGCCTGGTTGGCGTCGGGCAACGCCAGGGCAAAGCCCACAGCCTGATCCCCGGCTTCGGCAAGATAGGCCAGTTGAGGATCCAGTATCTGCTTGAAGCCCCCGGCAAAGGCCAGGAACTCGGCCTCGGGGATGGGGATAAAGCCGGGCTGATCCTGGAAGGCAGTGTTGTAAACCTGCCCGGCGCAGCGGATCTCGGCTTCCCAATTGGCCAGGTTCAAACAGCGCAGGCGCAGCTTTGTCCGCTGGCGGGCGCGTTCCAAAATGCGGCGCATTTTTTCTGGCAGTGCCTGGGAGAGATCCTGCAGATGGGGCGGGCGGGTGCTCAGGTAAGCCACGAAGTCCTTGCGCTTTTGGAAGCCGGCTGCTTCGAGCAGGGCGGGATAATAGGGGGGATTGTGCGCTTCCAGCAGCGCCGGGCGCGTCTCGAAACCTTCCACCAGGATGCCGACCTCGTCAGAAGGAGTAGGGTTGTAGGGCCCGCTCATGCTGGTCATGCCGCGCCTGCGCAGCCAGTCGCAGGCCGTCTCCAACATCTGCCCGGCAGCTTCCTGATCTGGAAGGCATTCAAAGAAGCCGAACCAGCCGGCCGATTCGCCCAGTAGGCGATTGCGATGATGGTCGATGATGGCGGCGATCGTCCCCACCGGCTTATGCCCGCGGTAGGCGATCCACAGCGCCCGCTCGGCCGCGCGCCAGAAGGGGTTGCGCTGCACGTCCAGCCGGTTGCGGCGCTCGGCGATGAGGGGCGGCACCCAGTTTGGGTCGGTGCGGTTCACTCGCCAGGGGAAGGTGACGAACTGCTGTAATTGGCGGGAGGTGTGGACGGCTTGAAGGGTGATGTTCATCGAGAAGGTTTCAACGAGTAGCGCCAGGCGAGCAGCGCGGAGATCAAGAGCAGCAGGGCGGGTAATGGACCAAAGAAGAAGCGGATGGCGAGTAAAGCCGCTTCGGGCTGCTGTGCGCCGGGCGTATAACCTGCCAGGTGCAGCCCCCATTGCACCAACCCCAGCGCCAGCGAACGGCCGCATTTCTGTAAGAATACCAACAGGCCGTAATATGTTCCCTCCCGGCGCAGGCCGCTGCCGGCCTCGCCGGCATCGATCGTATCGGGGATGAGCGACCACGGCCCCACGTGCGCCGCCGCCACCCCCAACCCGGCCAGGGCTGCCAGGAAGTAGCCGATCTTTACCGTTTGGGGAGAGAGCAGTGCCAGGGCGAGCATTACCACTGCCCAACTGGTCATACTGGCGGCGTAAGCGCGCGGCTTGCCCAATTTGCCCGACAGCCACACCACCAGGGGCACGCAGGCCAGCGCGGCGATCTGCACCAGGCCCAAGAACATGTCCAACTGCCCTCGCAAACCCATCCAGTCTTCCAGGTAATACTGGAAGAGAGCCGAAACCAGGGCCACGGTTACCCAGGCAGTCAGGTAGATGCCTGCCGCATAGCGGAAGGCGCGGTTGCGCCAGATGTCGCGCAGGTCGGCGAAGGGATTGGTTCTGCTGGGGGCGATGTCGGCATACCGCTCGCGCACGCCGGCGAACAAGCCGAAATAGGCCAGGGCGGCTGTGACGCTGAAGATCGCCGCTACCACCAGGTAACCTGTTTGCCGCACCGCAAATTGTTCGAGCAGCATGGGCGCAGCCACGGCGGCTACCAGCCCGCCGCCCATGCTGACCACGGTGCGATAACCGTTCAGGCGGGTGCGCTCGTGCGGGTCGCGAGTTAGCTCGGGGGTGAGGGCGTTGTAGGGCACGACCAGCAGCGTGGCGATCGTGTCATAGAGAACGTATGCCAGGGTGAAGTAGGCCGTTTTCGCCAGGGGATCGCTCCAGGGGGGCGTCCACCACAAGGCCGTGAACGACAGGGCGAATGGGATCGCTCCCCACAGGAAAAACGGGCGGCGGCGGCCCCAGCGGGTGCGCACCCGATCGACCAATGAGCCGAGCAGGGGATCGTTGATGGCGTCCCAAATACCCCCGATCAACAGCACCCAGGCAGCGTAAGCCGGCGGCAGCCCGGCCACGTTGTTTAGAAAGTAGATGAAGAAGAAAGCGAAGATGGTATAGAAGACGGTGTTGCCCCAATCGCCGAGGGCATAGATCCACTTGGTTTGGACGGAAAGGCGTTCGCTAGAGGTTTCCATGGGTGAAGGTGAGGTGCGGCGAGGAGTGGGTGGCGCTGAGCGGGCGCAAGCGTGCGAGCATGGCCCCGGCAGTGGCATTAGGCCAGTGGGTATTGAGGATCTCGAAGTATCCGATATAATCGGTGGTCTCTTGCCGGGTGGGGTCTGCTCCTTTGTAGTAGGGGAAGCTGGTCGGGTCATTGGCCCAGGGAGCCAGGCGCTCGAAGGCCTGGCGCAGCGTGCGCCCGGAGGGAGAAACATAATCGTACAGATCCACGCCGTTGACCCGGGCGATCTCGGCGGCCAGCGTTTGTGGCATCAGGCTGAAGTGCGAGTACCAAATGCCGTGATCGCCCTGTCCATCATTACGGCCGACCTCGTGGATCAGGTGACCGTCTGCGGCGACCTGGCGTTCGATGAATTCGCGCCAGCGCCTGATGCCGCGCTCGAAGAGAGCCGTGGCTCCCAGGCAAGCCGCGCTGGCCATGATCAGCACCAGGCCCCAGTTGCCCCAATTGTTTGCCCGGCGCAAGGTGTTCATGGCCAGTGCTTTGTGCCGCACAAAGTCACGAAAAGCCTGGCGCTGTGCGGCGGACCACACGGGCGTCCCTTGCAGCAGATCCTCCGCCAGGATCATGGCCGGGAAATGATAGCTGAAGGATAGCTGTGAATCCTCGAACGGCCAGAGCCTCTTCAGGCCGGTGGCCCAGGCCTCCACCAGGCGGGCGGCGGCGCGGGCGTATTTTTCATCCTCCGTCATGCGGTAGCACAGCGCCAGGGTGTAGGCGCTGTTGGCGTCATCAGCCAGGGCATTCTTGCTGCGGCGGTGGCCGGCTGCGTCACGGTAATAGCCGGGCACGTACCAGTTCTCCGGAACGCTCGGTTGGCGCTGGCAGGCAGCCTCGGCCTCCTGCTGCAAACGTTGGAAGGCCGTCCAGGTAGGTTCGGCCTGCTGGGCGAGGCGCGTCTTCAATGCCTGCAGCCGCTCGGGAGAAAGAAAAACGCCGCGTCTCTCCCAGCGGGGATCCGGTTCGGCCTCGGCGAAGATTGCAGCGTCGTAGGCGGCATCGCTGGCTGTTGCATAGATCCCATATCCGGCCAAAGCCAGGCCTGTGCCTCCCGCGGCCAGCTTGCACCATTTGAGGAACGCGCGGCGAGAGAACGGCCTTTCCCGGTCACCGGTCACCTGGGAGGGGGTGGATGAGCTCACACCACATCCTTTTGCTTCTGGAAGAAGAGGATCAGCGCCAGCAGCCCGGCCATGTTGGCCAGCAGCACATACCAGCGGCTAACGATCGTGCCATAGAACGCCCGGCCATAGTTTTCGTGCATGCTGCCCAGCATCTTCTCGGCGCTGCTGATGGCCTTCTGGCGGTTTTTCTTCCAATCGGCCAGCACATTGCCATAGTCCGCGTTTTGATCGGCGAAGTCGCGGAACTGTTCTTGGGTATCATCCGCATAGCGGGAGTATTGGTCGCGCTGGGTGTCCAGGAAATCGGACATTTGCCCCTCGATGTTATCCTGGTATTGCGTAAATTGATCCATGCGAGCCTGCACGTAGTCTTCTTGCTGTTTTTCAATATCGCCCTGGTATCCATCAAGCTGTTTTTCAATATCATCTTGGTAGACTTCAAATTGATCCAGGCGAGACTGGTAATACTCTTCCTGCTGTGCTTGCACATCGTCCAGGTAGGGCTGCAGATCGATGGGGGTGATGGCGGGAATCACGGGCGGAAAGGTTAACGGATCCATGGTGGGCGTGGCTGGCATGGTGGGAGAGGGCAGGGCGGTGGGCGAGGCCGGCGGGGTGGGCGAGCCGGGCGGCGTGGGCGAGGCCGGCGGGGAGGGCGAAGCCAGCGGCGTGGGTGAGGCCAACGGCGTGGGCGTATTCATGGGCGTGGGGGATGGCAGGCGGGTTGGCTCGATGGGTTTGGCGGGCTCTCCCTGCGCCAGGGCCTGCTGGGCGGCGTTATCATAGAACTTGGGCGAAAAGATGCCGGGGAAATCGGTGCATTGGGTAAAGATATTAGAGCCCAGGCAGGAACAGCTCATTTTTTCGGTATCGGTCAGGGCGTTGCGCTCGTCAGAAGAGAGATCCCAACAGCGATCGGAGCTCACCTGGTCGCCCATGCCGGTGGCGCGCATGAAGGCCTCGAACGTCCAGCGGGTTGGGATGATAACGCTGATCTGCCGTCCGAGCGGGATATCTTCCAGGGGGATGAGGGCGCCTGCGAACAGGAACTGGGGCACCACCACCGCGATCAGCACGATCATGGCGGCGTTCTGGTTTGGCACGCTGGCCGAAACGGCCAGGCCGGTGAGGTAGCCGCACAAGATGCCGAGGCAGATGGTCAGGAACAGGGATAGATATGCCAGCGGGTTCGGCACTTTGGGCTGCACCAGCAGCACCAGGAACAACAACAGCACGCCTCCCTGGTACATCGCCAACACGATCCCTACCCACAATTTCGAGAGCACATAGGGGACGATCTTCAAGCACACGGCGCGCTCGCGCTTGTAGATATCGTTCTCTTTGACGATCTCGCGCGCGCTGCTCAGCGATCCCACCAGCAGGGCAATGACTGCCATCATAAACCACATCGAGGTCACCAGGAACATGTCTCCCTTGACCGGGTCGAACAGGTTCGGCCCCCAGATGAAGTTCATCACTCCCACGATCGGGGCCAGCGCGATCATGAGCAGCAGCGAGACCCGATCTTGCGCCAGGATGTTCAGGCCGCGGGCGGAAAGGATGAAGAACTGGCGCAGCGAGGAAACCCGCCGCCTGCGCCGGGCCTTCTTTTGGGGAGTTTCCGCCGCCGCAGGCCGGGCGCGGCTGGGAGCTTCTTGCACCTGCTCCTGGCTGGCTCGAAAACGCTGGTTCCACTCCACCGGCTGGCCGCGCTTCTCATCGGACAGGATCAGGTAAATATCGTCGAACTCGATCTCTTTCTCACGGCGCTCGCGCGGCGTGCGATACTGGTCGAAATAGATCAATGCTTTCTCGGGCGGGCCAAAGTAGGCCAGGTGACCGCCGCGCGCCACGATCGTCACCTTGTCGCACAACATCACGTTCTTGGTAGCATGCGTGATGAGGATGATCGTGCGCCCCTGGTCGGCCAGGCGGCGCATCAGCTTCATCATTTCATATTCGGTGCCCGGGTCGAGGCCGCTGGTTGGCTCGTCCAGGAAGAAAAGGCGCGGCTTGGTGAGCAGCTCGACGCCGATCGAGAGCCGCTTTTGCTGCCCGCCAGACATGCGGAAGATGGGCAGTGTGCGGCGCTCCGCCAGGTCGAGCACTTCGAGCACTTCGGTGACCACTTTCTCGCGCTCGGCCCTGGTGGTATCGGCGGGCATGCGCAGTTGGGCGGAGTAATCCAGCGCCTTTTCGGGAGTCAGCTCCATGTGGACGATGTCACGCTGCGGCACATAGCCGATGTCGTCCCGGAAGCTGTCGTAATAGCGGTATAGATCGATGCCGTTGACCAGGATCTGGCCCGAGGTGGCCGGGCGAAAACCGCTGATGGCATCCACCAGCGTTGTCTTGCCCGCGCCGCTCATCCCTACCACGGCCACAAATTCGTTGGAGTTGATGGTCAGGCTGATGTCTTGCAGCAGGTTAATGCGCTTGTTGATCTGCTTCTTGAGATGCCGCGCCTCGATGGTCAGGCCGGTCTCGGCGCACATTTGCAGGGCTGCGCCGGAGAAATCGAAAGTGTAGGGCCCGATCTTGATCTGGTCGCCGGCCTTGAGCCAGGCAACATCCTCGATCCGCTCGCGATTGACATATATGCCGTTGCTGCTCTTCAGGTCACGCAGGCGGTAGCGCGTGCCCAGGCGTTCCAGCATGGCGTGGGCGCGGCTGACGGCCGGGTGGTTGAGCACAATGTCATTATCGGCGGCGCGGCCGAGCGTGATGCTCTCTTTGCCGTGCATATCGAGCGGATAGGCTTGCTGCGAGGCGAACGCAAGCGCCTCCCCGCTTTGCAGCATAGTTTTTTCCTGGATGGCTGCATCTGCTGCAGGAACGGCCTTTGCCAGGATGGGGGCGGCTGATTGAAGGATGAATGGTCCAATCGTCAGAACTTCTAGCGCACTGAGGAAATCTACCTGCTGGGGCGGCAGCCGCTGGCCCGACTTGAACACGCCATTGATCGAGTCGAGGTCGGTGATCAAGACGCTTCCATCCTGCACGGTGAGGCGCGCATGGCGGCGGGATATGCGCACATCATCCAGCACGAGATCGCAGTCGGCGTCCCGGCCAATGGTCCATTTGCCTGCTCGTAAGAGATAGTTCTTCCATAGGCGGCCATCCTGGCTGTAATGCAGATTCGAGACCCAGGCAGCTTCTGGAGAAGCTTCGATCTTCACCGTGAAATTCCAGAGAGCGATCGTTTGCCCGGATTCCAGGATGATCTTCTTGCGCGGCAGAAGCGGCGTCTCGTCCATCTGCGTGCCGTTGACGGAGCCCAGGTCGGTGACCCCGATGACGCCCTCTATCAGCTCCAACTGCGTGTGGGTGCGGGAAATTTCCATTTGGGCAAAGCGCAGTTCGCATTCGGGCGCTCGTCCCAGCAGGTAAACGCCGTCTTTCAGCCAATGTTTCAGCAGCGTTTGGCCTTCAGCGGAGATCGTAACGAGATAAGACCACTCTGGTGACATGCAACACTCTCCGAGAGTCTGGCTATATTTTTATCTCACTATAGTATACAGGATTTTCTACCGGGCAGGCTCATTTTCGCCCGCCTTCTTCCAGCCGCCTGATCACCGGCAGCGCAAAACCGGCCAGGCCGAGAGCCGCGCAGGCCGCTCCGCTGATGACGAAACAGGCGTTCACGCTCAGCCGATCGGCCAGCGGCCCGGCCGCGGCCAACCCCAGCGGGGTGATGGCGAGCAGGGCGCTTTGCCCAAGGCTGAACACCCGCCCCTGCATTGCTTCTGCCGAGACATCCTGCACGGCGGCGATCAGCGGGCCGTTGACGAAAGCGTTGCTGGCCCCCACTAGGAACATCAAAGCCAGCGCCAGCCCGAAGGCCTGCGCCGGGCTGGCGCCCAGCAGCGCCAGGCAGGCCCCCATCACCACCAGGCCGGCCAACGAGGTGACCACGCGGCGTTTGAACCCGCCCCATATTGCCAGGATCGCTCCGCCGGCAATCAGCCCGCCGCCCCAGGCCGAATTCACCCAGCCCAATTGCAGGGCGCCGCCCGCAAAATGGCGGGTCACCAGCAGGGGGACGAGTGACATGGCCGGGTAGAACAGCAGATTGACCAGCGCCGCCATGACCCCCAGGGCCAGCACGCCTGGCCAATCCAGGATGTAGCGCATGCCGGCGCGCAGGTCGCCCCACAGCGAGCGGGAGCCTGCCGGGGCGGCTACCGGGACGGCTGGCGGGGCCGGCTGGGGGATGGTGACGATCGATAAGGCGCCCACCGCAAGCAGAGCCGTGAGCACATCGATCGCCAACACGCCCTGCAAAGGAAGCGTCTCAACCAGCAGCGCCCCAATGGGCGGGGCCAGCACGTTCTTCAGCCCCACCAGGGCCTGGCCCATCCCCGCCACGCGCGGGCGGTGTTTTTGCGGCACCATCAAAGTGGTCGAGGCTTGCATGGCGGGAAAATGAAAGGCATTGCCGGCCGCGCCCAGCAGCATGGCGGCGTAAACGTGCCAGGGCTGCATCAGGCCCAGGTTGTAAAGCCCGATCAATGCCAGCATGATCAGTCCGGTGATGCCATCGGCCAGGATCATCACCGTGCGGCGGCTCCAGCGATCCACCAGCGCGCCCGCCAGCGGGCTGAGGAAGATGCCCGGGAGCAGCGCTGCCAGGGTCGCCGTGGTCAGGCTGGCGGCCGAATCGAAGGTGCGCGCCAGCCACCAGACGAGGGCGAACTGCACAAAGGCGCTGCCCAGTAGGGAGAACGCCTGCCCGATCCATACAATCAAGTAAGGGGTCATATGAGCCGTTATGCTGGTTACCTGGATGAGGTGCGATCTACACTCGAATCGTACCATATCCGACCGGTTTTTGCCGGAAAGACTGGTCGATTGGGTGCATCGGTGATACATTTTTACTGATCAATCCCGCTATCCACGCCCACGGTTGGACGGAAGATCTGATCCGGCGCGAGGAAAGGGGCGCAGCGTCGCTGCGCCCGACTCTGTGTGTCCCCCAATCCCAAGGCGCCTCGGGGAGCGCTGTACCTGGCGCCGCCCTCGGCGTGGCCCTTCAACCGGCAAAAGGCACCAATTTGTGTTATAGTTTCACTGCGGGGCCAGCTCGAAAGATGTGCGCCTCGCTCAATCATTGTCAAGGAGTCATTCTATGGGTTTTCGCGGCGGCTGGCATGCCCTGGTGCGTTCTGACGAGCAACGCCCTCATATCACCTTAAAACTGTTCCAACGCGTCCTGGGATACGCCGGCGCCTATCGCGGGCAGATCGCGGCCATGCTGGCGCTGATCCTGGTCTCCTCCGGCCTGGGCCTGGTGTCGCCGTTGATCATGCGCAACTTGATCGATTATGCCATTCCCCAGGGCGATCTGCAGCGCCTGGGATTGTTGGGCCTGGGTCTGGTGGCGGTGCCCGTGCTGCACGGGCTGATCTCGATCATCCAGCGTCGGTTGAACTCTGCCGTGGGCGAGGGCGTGATCTGCGATCTGCGCCGGGCACTCTACGCTCACCTGCAGCGCATGTCGCTGCGCTTCTACACCCACACCAAGACCGGCGAGCTGATGAGCCGCCTGAACAACGATGTGATCGGCGCCCAGAATGCCATCAGCAACACCATCGTCAGCATGGTCACCAATGCCGTCCAGGGCCTGGCGGTGATGTTGGTGCTGCTCTTTTTGGAATGGCGGCTGGCGCTGATCAGCCTGTTCATCCTGCCCATTTTCTTCCTGATCTCGCGCCGCCTGGCAGGGGTGCTGCGCGAGCTGTCGCGCTCGCAAATGGAAGCCAACGCCCTGATGAACGCCATGATGAACGAAACGCTCAACATCGGCGGGGCGCTGCTGGTCAAGCTGTTTGGGCGCGCCCCGCAGGAGGTGGAGCGCTTCGATCAGCGCTCCCGCCAGGTGCGCGACCTGGGTGTGCGGCGCTCGGTGGTGGGGGCTTCTTTCCATATGTTCATCGGCCTGGTCAGCGCCATTGGCATGGCCCTGGTCTACGGCCTGGGCGGCTTGTTGGCCATTCGCGGCACCTTCACCGTGGGTGCCATCGTGGCTTTTGGCGCTTACCTGGGCACGCTGTATGGCGCGTTGCAGGGCCTGGCCAATGCCCCGGTTGAATTTGCCACTTCGATGGTCAGCTTTGAGCGCGTCTTTGAAGTGCTCGACCTGCCCGTGGAGATCGATGATCAACCGCAGGCGGTGCAGCTCAGCGCGGCGCGCGGCGAGATCGTTTTCGAGAATGTCACCTTTAAGTATGATGTTAAGGAAGATATGCTGCTCTCACAGGTGCGCCGCTACGGCGTGGACAGCGTGAACGCCGCGCTCTCCGGCGGCCCGGCGCAGGGCAAAGGGACTCCCGGCGAGCCGGCTCCAGCGGAAGAGAAGCCGCCTGCCCCGGCGGATGAGGATGCGGCTGTCGCCGAGGAGAGCGCCGTCCATACCCAGGCGCGTTCCAATGCCCTGTACGAGGTTTCGTTCCATGTCCAGCCGGGCCAGTTGGTGGCGCTGGTGGGTCCCAGCGGCGCGGGCAAAACTACCCTGACCTACCTGATCCCGCGCCTGTACGACCCAACTGAAGGCCGCATCCTGATCGATGGGCACGACCTGCGCGAGGTATCGCTGACCTCCCTGACGGCCCAGATCGGCATGGTGACGCAGGAAACCCACCTGTTCCACGACACCATCCGCACCAACCTGCTGTACGCCCGCCTGGATGCTACCCAGGCCGAGTTGGAAGCGGCCGCCCAAGCGGCCAACATCCACGATTTCATCCTGGGACTGCCGGACAGCTACGATACCATCGTGGGCGAGCGCGGCTACCGCCTGTCGGGCGGCGAGAAGCAGCGCGTGTCCCTGGCGCGCGTCATCCTCAAGAACCCGCGCATCCTGGTGCTGGATGAGGCCACCAGCCACCTGGACTCCGAATCCGAAGCGCTCATCCAGGATGCGCTCAAACGGGTGATGGCCGGGCGTACCAGCATCGTCATTGCCCACCGCTTGAGCACCGTGCTGGCTGCCGACCAGATCCTGGTCTTCGACCGCGGCCGCATCATCGAGCGCGGCCCGCATGCCGATCTGCTGGCGCTCAACGGCCTGTACGCCCAGCTCTACCGCACCCAGTTTGAGCGCCGCGTGGAGGCGTCTTGATCCTGGCGGGAGGGCGTCTTACGAACGCCCTCCAAACCTGATAAACCGCTGTGCTATAATGGGACTTATGGGTTTTCCCTTGCGCCTTCTTATCGTAGAAGACTCTCAGGATGACACTTTCTTTCTACTGCGCACCCTCGAGCGTGCTGGTTATACGATCACTTACGAACGTGTCGATGCCGAAGCCGCAATGCGCGTTGCGCTGGTAGAACAGCAATGGGATCTGATCACTTCAGATCACGCCATGCCGCGCTTCAACGCGCCACAAGCCCTGCGGCTGGCGAAAGAGCTGAGCCCCAATACGCCGCTGCTGATCGTTTCCGGTGAGATCGATCTCAACCTGGCCGTCTCGTTGATGAAGGCCGGCGCAGACGATTACGTGCAGAAGAGCGAGTTGGCGCGCTTGCCGGCGGCCGTTGAGCGGGCGCTGCGGGATGTGGCTGCCCGCCAGGAGCGCCGGCAGATGGTGTCGGCCATGCGCGAGAGTGAGGCGCGTTTTCGCATCCTGGTCAATTCGATGGGAGACATCGTTTTTACGCTCGACCGGGAGCGGCGTTTCACCGGCGTGTTTGGCGATTGGGTTGAAAAATTCGGTTACACGCCCGATTACTTCCTGGGCAAGACTTCCCATCAGCTGGCCGGACTGAGCGGTGGCACTATTCCTGAAGATGTCTTTTGGCGCGCCCTGGATGGCGAAGTCGTAACCTACGAATTGGCGCTGCCGGGGCCGGGAGGCGTCGAAAATTATTTTCATATCTCGCTGTCGCCCATCCGCCAGGCAGAAACCATCACTGGCGTGGTGGGGGTGGGTCGCGAGATCACGGCTTTGCGCAAAGCCGAAAGGGCGCTGCAGGCCGATTATGCCCTACGCGACGCGATCATCTCGAACGCCATGCAGGGGCTGTGCCTCTTTCACCCTATCCCCGAAGCTCCCTTCCTGCGTTTTACCATTTGGAACGAGCGGTTGGTGGAACTGACCGGCTATACGCTGGAGGAGATCAATACCCTGGACTGGCTGGAAACGATCTTCCGCTCGGCGCCCACTCGGGAAACCATCGGTGCCCGGCTGGAGCATGTGATCCAGGGCGGCGAGTGGCGCAGCGAGGAGGTAGAAATCGCCTGTGCCGACGGCAGTCTCAAAACCATCAGCGTATCAACCACCTGGCTGGAGATGGACGGCGGCATCCGCCATGCCCTGGCATTGGTGAGCGATGAGACCGAGCGGAAACGCACCCGGGCGGCCCTGGAAGAGCGCATCCGTTTTGAAACCCTGCTTTCGGATCTCTCTGCATCCTTTTTTCAGAATGAAGATGAGACGGTCAAGACCCAGATCGAAGGCGACCTGCAGCGCGTGGCCGAGTTCCTGGATATGGATCGCTGCAGCCTGGCTGAGCTATCGGAGGATGGTTCCGTTTTAAAAACATCCTTCTCGTACGCCGTGCCCTTCATGCCGGCGGCCATGCCTGCTTTCTCGGCAGCGGTGTTTCCCTGGCTGGTGGCGACGCTGCTGGCCGGCCATAACATCTTTGTCAAAAATGCTCTGGATGCGCCGCCCGGCGCCGAAATTGAAAAAGAGTTCTGCCGCCGCAGCGGCATCCAGTCGATCGTGTCTGTGCCTTTGAAATCCGGCGAGACAGTGGTCGGCGCTTTGACCCTGATCTCTTTTCGCCCGGCCGAGTTGATGTTGGCTGAATATTTCCCCCGTCTGCGCCTGATCGGCGAGTTCTTCCTGACGGTGGCCCGCCGCAGCCGGGCCGAGGCCGACCGCGACCGTCTGTTCGAGCTGCTGCGCCTCTCCCGCCTCGGCCAAAGCGATCTGTATCGCGAGCCGGTGGACCTGGCCCAGATGGGGC
The DNA here is from genome assembly GCA_964629965.1 of uncultured Anaerolineaceae bacterium. GTDB lineage: Bacteria > Chloroflexota > Anaerolineae > Anaerolineales > UBA4823 > CAZVRZ01. The sequence goes on along the minus strand of CAZVRZ010000093.1, from coordinate 7,622 downwards.
GCGACATCTTTGCCGAGCTGCGCCAAAATGAGCCAGATCGCCAGGTTGAATTCGTCGTCCCGGATGAACTGCTGGCGTACGCCGATCCCAGCTTGCTGCGCGTGGCCCTGGAGAACTTGCTGGGCAACGCCTGGAAATTCACCGGCAAACGCGCCCAGGCGCGCATCGAAATGGACCGCTTGCCGGGATCCCAGCCGGTCTTCTTCGTGCGCGATAACGGCGCCGGTTTCGAGATGGCCCAGGCCAACCGCCTGTTCGGCATCTTCCAACGCCTGCACAGCCTGGAGGAATTCCCCGGCATTGGGGTGGGCCTGGCTACCGTGCAAGGCGTCATCCAGCGACACGGCGGGCGGGTGTGGGCGGAAAGCGTGGCCGGTCAGGGTTCAACCTTTTATTTCACCTTACCTTATGTCAAAAACATCGGTCGATTGGAAAAAAGACAGTCGCAGTTTTAACCGCGTGGCCGAGCTGTACGAGGCCAGCCGCCCAGGCTACCCGGCCGAACTGGTCGATTTCATCGTTACGGCGGCGCACCTGGCGCCGCAGGCCGGTTTGCTGGAGATCGGCGCGGGCACCGGCCTGGCAACCGAGGCTTTTGCCCGCAGGGGTTACTCGATTACGTGCCTCGAACCCGGCGAGAACCTGGCCGCGGTCGCCCGGCGCAAACTCCGCCAGTACCCGGGCGTGCGCTTTGCTCTGACCACCTTCGAGGAATGGCCGGTGCAAGAGCAGGCTTTCGAGCTGGCCTATTCGGCGCAGGCTTTTCATTGGGTGGACCCACAGGTGGGCTACGCACGCGCCGCGCAGGCGCTCAGGCCGGGCGGGCATTTGGCGCTGTTCTGGAATATGTACCCCGATCCCACCGGCCCGTTGTTCGAACAGATCGATCAAGTTTACCGGGAGCATACTCCGGAGCTGGTGGATGGCAAGAGCATGCCTTACCGGGATGTGATCCAGCAGCGGCAGGAGTCACTGGCGCAGAGCGGCTGGTTCCAACCGCCCGCAGTGCGCCGCTTTCCCTGGAGCCAGGTTTACACCACTGCCCAATACCTGAACCTGCTCAATACCTATTCCGATCACCTGCGCCTGGAAGAAGAGTCGCGCCGGCGCCTGTTCGCTGGCATTGCTGCGGTCATCGATCGCCACGGTGGGCAGATCGAAAAGCCTTACCTGGCAGTGGTTTACCTGGCGCAGAAGCTCTGAGCCGGCACTATCCCCATTTCAAGAAGATCGCCCCCGCGACCAGCCGCAGCACAACCGCCAGCAGCATGCTTTCGTACAGGCCGATCAGGTTTGCCACCGCTGGCCCGGCCAGGCCGCAGATCAACAGCGCGCCGTTGGTCACGATGCTGTACCAGGCCATGTATGCCGGGCGGTCATTGGCGGGCACGCGTTCGAAAACATAATTGATCAACCCGCCACCGATCATCGACCAACCGATGCCGCTCAAGAGCTGGGTGATGCCGTAGATCCAGGGCTGGAAGCTGTAGGTAAAAAACAGGGTGGAAAAGCCTGTCACCAGCGTGCCCAGCCCGGTCAGACGTTTGAAACCCAGGCGCTGCGCCAGCCGGCCGCTGTAGGTGGAACCGAAGAAGTGTACGATCCAGAAAAGCCCGGTGCCCAGGCTGATGGTTTGGTCGCTGAACTTGAGATCGTTGACCTGGTAGAGCGAGAAAAGCGGGGAGGGCAGGTAAACGGCCACGCTGTAAAGGAAGATCACCAGCAGGACGGCGCCGAAGGTAGTGCCCAGGATGTCCAGGCGCAGCGAGCCGCCCGGCTTGCCGTGGGCGGCCTGGCGCACTTCGGCCGGCAAGTCTCCTGGCGCCGGGGATGGGTTTGGCTCCACAGCCGGTGCGGTGATTGGGTCCGCCGCGGCTGCCGGACTCGCCGGCACCGGTTTGACCAGGAACAGTTCGCGCACGCTGAGCATGGCGCCCAGGAAACCGATGGCAAACACCACCATGTAGCCGGTTTCGAAGGGCAGCACGTCCAGGATGTAGCCGACGGCAAACGAAGTGACCATCGAGGCGACCGCCAGCAGCGCGTTGCGCAGGCCCACCACCTGGCCACGCCACTCCGCCGGCACCGTTTCGGCCAGGAAGGCGTTGCCGATCACCCCTGCTACCGCGCCGGGGATGCTCATCACGAAGACGATCGCCACGATCATCCAGACTTGCGCCTGGGCGCCCAGCAGCAGCGGCAGTGGGATGAGCAGCGAATAGAACAGGCGGCTGGTCAAAGCGGCCACCGGCGTAATGCGGTAAACCGAGCGCGTCCTGGCCATGCCCCCTGCGGGCAGGGCCAGGAATAGATTGGTCAGGGCGGGGGCGGCGGTCAGCAGGCCGATCTGAAAGGTGGATGCTCCCAGGCGGGAGGCGTACACTGCCAGGAAGATGATCGTGCTGCCGTTGAGCACTCCCCACCAGAAGATATCCCGGTACAGGTGGATGAAATTACGATGATGCTCGGGCGGGTATGGCATGCCCATGATCCGCCCGAGCGAAAATTTGAGTGAACGAAAGAGGTTTTTTGCCTGCATAGACAGGCGGGTATTATACTATGGGATGATGCGCAGGATGCCTCCGCCGTCGAAAGATGAGCCACCGCCTACCCACAACGTGCCGAATTCATCGACGATCAGGGCGGTGATGTTGTTGGTCGGCAGGCCGTCGGCGGTGGTCAGGCGGCTCCAGGTGGCGCCGTTGTCGCGGGAGTATACCAGCCCGTTGGTGGTGCCGAGCCAGATGGCCCCATCCTGGTCAACCACCGCTTCGATGATCGAGGTCCAGGCGTCCAGGATCGGGTCATTCCAATCGCCCTTGAGCAGGACGGTGGTCTGGCTGCCATCGTAGCGCGCCACGCCGCCCATGGAAACCACCAGGTAAGTGCCGGACTGCTCCTTGATGATGGTCGTCATATTGTCCGAAGGCAGGGCCTTGTCATCCTTGGCGTAGATCACGCTCAGCTTGCCGCCCTGGTACTTGGCCAGGCCATCGATGGTGCCGATCCACATGGCATCGCCATCGGCCTTCAAGAAGCGGATGTTGTCGCTGGGCAAGCCCTCGACTGTGGTGAGCTTCATCTTGACGTTCCAGGAGGAATCTACCACGATGATGCCCTTGCTGTCATCGCCGAACCAGGCCTGGCCCTGGTCATCGATGGCGACCGTGTCGAAGGAGTAAATATCCTTGAACGAGGTCCACTGGCTGCCGTCGTAACGGCTGGCCGAGCCATTGATGATGGCCACCCACAGTGCCCCATCCGGCCCAAAGGCCATGGCCTTGCCCCAATTGCCGCCGGGGGTGTTGGCATTGCTGCTGTCAGATTTGAAGGTTTCCCAATTTGCATCCGGGTTGGAGGGATCCAGGCGCTGCAGGCCGCCATCGGTGCCCACCCACAGCAAACCGCTGGGGTCGTTGGCGAAGGAGTCGACAAAGTTGGTGGCCAACTGATCGTCTTCCACCTTGAACGCCCGGCTGGCGCCGCCCTCGTACTGGTAGAGGCTGGTCCAGTTGCCGTAGACCAGGTGTCCCTCGGCATCCAGCGCCAGGGCGATGATGGGCTGCTTATCGGGGTCGTCAAACTTTTCCAGGCAGCTTTCGCTGGCCGGGTCGAAGTGGCACAACCTGCCCAGGCCGATGGGCGCAGAAGAGGCCCACAGGGTGCCGTCGGCGGCCACTTCCAGTTCTGAAATCTCGGAGAACATGCCGGGCGTGGTATTGGAGTCGTAGAGCTTCCAGGCGTTGTTCTTGAAGCTCAACAGGCCCTTGGAGGTTCCCACCCACAGGGTGTTATCCGGCGTGAAGGCCAGCGACAGGGCGCGCTCGCTGGGCATGCCGCCTGCTTCGTTGAAGGTGGTCACCTGGTCGCCGCTGATCTTGGCGATGCCGTTGTAACCGGAGGCCACCCAGATATCGGAGCCGTTCACGGCCAGGTCGCTGACGCCGTTCCAGGTGAGGCCCTGGTCGGTGGTGAACTTCTTGAATTCGCCCGTTTCGGTGTTCAAGACGCCCAATCCCCAGAAGCCGATCAACAGGCGCTTGTTGGCTGCATCGCAGTACAGGCGCTCCACTTTGTTCAGTTCGATCTTGGCGTCGGCGGGGGTGATCGGGGTGCTGTCCCAGGTTTGGGTGGCCGGGTCGAAGAAGGTCAGCCCTTGCAGGGTGCCCACCACGATGCGCGGCCCGGCTGCCAGTTCGCAGGCGGCGATGGAATAGGCGCTGATGTGGCCCATGCCGTCCAGCGGGGTGTATTTGACGCCGTTGCCGCTGGCCAGGTCCCAGGCCGTCATGCCGCCCAGCGTGGCTGCGTAGGCCGTGCCGGCATGGATCACCACATCCTTGATCTTGTTGGCGTTGGAGTACACGTACCAGCCCGAGGAAAGCGAGAGGGTCTTGGTGGGCTCGAAGAACTCGACCGAACCCAGCACGGCTTCGGCGATGGGCTCCAGTGCGGCCCACTGGTCTTCGGGACTGCCTGCGATCATGGCGAAGGCCCGGGTGGGGGTGACCATGACCACGTAGACGCGGCCTTTCAGCACTTTGTCGCCGCGCGGCCCTTGCATGTCGGCTGCCAGGCCTTTGAGGCCCTGCACGGTGATCTCCACCGGCTCGCCCAGGGTGAGGCCCGAGCCGCTCGTCAGGAGTTCCAGCATGGCTTCATTGGTGGTTTCGCCCACCTCGCCGCCGAACAGGGAAACGACCGGCCCCAGGTCTGGGTCAGCTCCCGAGGCGAGCATGTTGGCCGAATCGCCGGCGATCTCGGCGCTGTAATCGGGGATGGAAAGGAAGGAAAAGCCGCCACTCTCCACCAGGCTCTTGGCGCCGAGCTGCACGACCGGCTTAGGCGGGACGGTTGGCTCGGGGGCCTTGGTGGGTTCCGGCGCCTTGGTCGGCTCGGGGTCCTTGGTGGGTTCAGCAGCCTTGGTCGGCTGGACTTCCACTACCTGGGTTGCGGCTCGTACAGCCGGCGCTTCGGTTGTCTTGGTGCTCCCGCCGCAGGCCACGATGCTGAGCACCAGGCTCAAAACGATGAGGAAGAAGAATAACTTTTTCATGGCAAATCCTTTTTAACGATCCTTTCAAAATATTTGACTGTGAAGTTTGAGGTGGCGCGTACGCCTGCTCAAAAATCTATATATAGTATAGACTCACATCGTCAAAAAAACGTCAAAGGGATTGAGATTTATCTATTGATCGAGGTCAGTTCTGCTCATCGTTTTCCCAGATCTCGGGGTGACTGTTCTTGCGCTGCTCTCCTTTGAGCAGGCGCTCAGCCTCCTGAGCCAGTCTCTTGGGATTGCGCGAGCAGTTGGGAGGCAGCGGGGCGGTGGTGGGGGTGTAGCGCTCGGGCAGCGGGGTGGGTTGGTGGTTGAGGGCGCGGTTGAAGCAGGGCGCATACTCTTCGATCAGAGCGTGCTCGGCCGCATCCAGGCTGCCGTCCAGGCCGGCAAAACGGCTGGACTGCGAGCTGAGCAGCTCGATGGTGAAATCCAGCGAGGCGCGCCAATTGCATAGGATGAAGCGCCCGATGGCCGAGCGGCCTTTGTAGCCGTCGAGGATGTGCTTCCACAGGCGCTCCAGCACCGCTTCCGATTGGCCTACGTAGAAGACGAGGTCGCCGTCGCGCACCAGGTATAGGTCCAGCTTGCGCCAGGCGCGCGGGCAGGCTTGGAGCGCCATGAACTCTTTGACGGTCAGGGTGATGGGTTGGATATCGGCTTCCTTACGGCGCAAAGGCGGTGATGTAGGAGTATGCCTCGGAACTGTCAGAGACGTAGACCACCGAGCCGTCCCAGCGCACGGCAATGCCGTAGGGTTCGTACAGCCAGCCTTCTTTCCAACCCGAGGCGATATCCATGGCCGGCGTGCCCCACTGCCAGACCAGGCTGCCTTTCTTATCGAGCTTCACCACAGCGGGAGGCGCCAGGGTGGTCAGGTAGAAATTGCCGTCGCGGTCGATTGCCAGGCCGCGCGGCATCATGCTCGCCAGGGTATGTTCGCCCTTCTTGCCCAAGACAAACCCGTTCTGGGCGATGGCCAGCATGTAACCGCCTCCGCTGCACACCACGTACAGGTTGCCGTCCGGGCCAAAATCCATGCCCTCCGGGGCGCACGAGTCATCTTCGATCGGGATATTGCGCTGGAAGACACCGGTCGAATCAAAGACCTGGATGCGCATGATCGTCTGGCCGTTGGCGTCCTGGTTCTGGTCGATGGCGTAGACCTCGCCGAGCGGGCTGACCGCCAGCGACCAGGGGGCGTACTCGCCGAATTGACCTTCACCGGAGCCGCTGCTGCCCATGGCAAGGCTCTCGGTCATGGCCGAAAGCACCTGGCTGCTGCCGGGGTTGGCCGTGTAGGGCATCTGCCAATCATCGTAGATCTTAACGTCGCTGGTGTCTTTCATGCCGGCAACAAAAAGCGTTTCGATCAGGTTGCCGACCTCGGAATCAAAGAGAAAGACGCCGTGGGTGCTGTCGGCCACGTACAGCAGGCGATCATCGGCCAGGTCCATGCCGCCCAGGGAGGCAAAGCTGCCCGTGGCGGTCGAGCTCTGGCCGCCCTTGCGCCACAGCACCTTGCCATCGCCGGCTCCGGCTTGGCCGCCGGGCGTGGTGGGCGGCACACTTGCGCCCTCTTCCGGCATGCCGACCAGTTCGACGGCATCGATTTCATTCCAATCGCCAATGACCGACTGGTCGAGGTTGATGATCACTTCCGCCACTGCGCTGGGCACATTGTCGATATCGATGGTCAGCACATAGGGGCAGACGGTCTTGGCGGGCGCGGCCTGGTACACCTCGTACTCGCTGCCAGACATGTCCCTGACAGATACGCGTGTCACCGAGGAGGGGTTGTAGGTCTGGTAGATGTTGATCTGGGTGGGGATGACCGGGACGGTGTACCACAACTGGATGTAATCCTGCGTGTTGCTTTCCAGGCTGGCCCAGGCGGTCCGGCTGTCGCTGCATTCCAGCGTGTTGGGCGCGCCGACTGCCTGGTTGGCGGACCAATCGCTGCTTTCGTATTCGGAACTGGCGGCGGCGGCCCAGGCCCACTGCCGGGTGAGCGTTTCGCTTGCAGAGCTGCCGCTGGGTGCGAGCGGCTGAGCGGAAGGAACGATAGACGGGCTGAGTGGGAAGATGGTCACCGAGTCGAGCAGCGCTCGGAAGAGCGGCTCCAGCTCGCTTTCCCAGCGGCTCTCGGGCGCGCCGGCCAGGGCGGCGAACTGCTGCCCATTGGCCACGATCACCACCACTCGCCCCCTCATGACGGCATCGGCGGTCTTTAGGCTGACATCGACCTGCAGGCCGCTTTTGTCCGATATCGTCACCGGGCTGTTCTCGCCGACAACCAGGTCGGTTGAGCCGCTCAGATCGGCCAGCAGGCTTTCGGCCGTCACGCCTTCTTCGGCCTGGCCGCCAAATAGATTGACCACCGGCCCCAGGTCGGGATCGGCGCCTTCGGCCAACATCTCCACCATGCCGGGTTCGTCTTCGGTGGTGTAGCCGAGGATTTGGCGATAAGAAAAGCCGCCTGCCTCGTTGCGCGCTTCATCTCCCAGCACGTCCGGGACCTGGGAGGTGGCGGTGGGCGTGGGGGGCAGGGCCGTGGGGGTGG
>CAZVRZ010000092.1:933-21402 GCA_964629965.1 uncultured Anaerolineaceae bacterium | reverse complement strand
TTTTCGGCTTCTTGGCTGGGTTGATTTTAATCTCTTCTACTGCTTCGAAATCCCTGCTCGCCTGGGGTTTGACAAAACAAGGGATTATCCATACACTATGAGTAGCTTACCCAGGGAGACTAGGCGATGCAATGTCCAGCTTGCCATGCAGAAAACCCCGATAAAGCCAGGTTCTGCCTGGAATGCGGTGCGAAATTGGCACGGGCCTGCGCCAACTGCGGCGCCGAACTGCCCGCAGTTGCCAAATTTTGCCTGGAGTGCGGTACAAAAGTAGAAGCACCCAGTGCGCCGCCGTCCGAGCCGGCCAGACGTGAAAGCGCGGCCGAGTTGCTCAAGCGCCTGGCGCCGAAAGAATACGCTGAGCGGTTGCTGGGCAGCAAGAATCGCATGGCGGGCGAGCGGCGCACGGTAACCATCCTGTTCTGCGATGTAAAAGGCTCGACCGCCATGGGCGAGAGCCTGGATCCCGAAGACGTACTGGACATCATGAACGGGGCGTTCGAGGTGCTGATTCCACCGGTGTACCACCAGGAGGGCACCCTGGCACGCCTGATGGGCGACGCTATCCTGGCTTTCTTCGGCGCGCCGATCGCCCACGAAGATGATGCCGAGCGCGCTTGCCGGGCAGCGTTGGAGATCGTGCGCGGCGCTCAGGTCTACGCGGCGCAATTAGCCGAAAAGCGCGGCATACTCGGCTTTAATGTACGGGTGGGTATCAACACTGGACTGGTGGTGGTGGGGGAAGTAGGCAGCGACCTGCGGGTGGAATACACCGCCATGGGCGATACCATCAACCTGGCTGCGCGCCTGGAGCAAAACGCCCCACCCGGCGGCGTGTTGATCGGGAGCGATACCTACGAGCGGGTGCGCGCCTCCTTCGATCTGGAGGCACAGCCACCGCTGTACGTCAAGGGCAAGACGGAGCCGGTGGACACCTTCCTGGTACACGGCGAACGCAAGCGCGGCTTTCGCAACCTGAGCCGCGGCGTGGAAGGGGTAGAAACCCGCATGATCGGCCGCGAGGCAGAGCTGAGAAGCCTGCAAGAGGCGTTTGCGGCCGCGGTGGAGGATGGTGAGCGCAAAACGGTGACCATCATCGGTGAGCCAGGGGTGGGCAAAAGCCGCCTGCTGTTAGAATTCGAGCGCTGGCTGGAGACCGACCAGTCGCAGCCGGCAGTGTTTTGGCGGGGAAATTCGCGCGCCGAGATGCAGTCCACGCCCTACGCATTATGGCGCGACCTGTTCATGCAATCCTTCGGATTGGCAGAGGGCGAAGCGCCCGAAAGGCGGCAGGAACGCTTTGTGGAACAATACAAAGCCGCGCTGCCCGGCTTGCCCGAGGCAGAAGCGCAGGCGCATTGGATAGGTGAACTGCTGGGTTTCGATTTTCTCGGCAGCCCACACCTGGGACCGCAGCCCGATGCGCAAGAAGTGCATGACCGCGCCGAAGGGTATCTGCTGGATTTCTTCCAGGCCAGAACGGCGGGGAGCGGCAAGCGCCTGCCCACGCTGCTGCTGGAAGACATTCATTGGGCCGATGACAGCTCGCTGGAGTTGTTGGGCCGCCTGTCGCGCCGCGGACAGCATAGTCACGGCGAATCAGACGGGGGGATGCTGATCATCAGCCTGGCGCGCCCGACCCTATTCGAGCGCCGCCCGCATTGGGGCGAGGGCGAGGCTCACCACCAACGTGTTCATCTGTCCTTGCTCACGCCGCGCGAGACGCGCCGCCTGGTGGAAGAAGTGCTGAAGAAGGCGCCATCCCTGCCCCCTGGGCTGCGCGAGCAGATCGCCAGCGCCGCAGAGGGCAATCCGCTGTTCGTGGAAGAGACGATCAAGGTGCTGGTGCAGCAAGGCTTGATCGTCAAGGATAGGGATCAGTGGCAGGTGAGCGCCACCAACCTAGATGGACTCAGCTTGCCGCCCACGCTGGCAGGTATCTTGCAAGCTCGCCTGGACGGGCTGCCGGTAGATGAGCGCATAGCAGTACAGCAGGCGGCAGTGGTGGGGCGGGTCTTTTGGGATCAGGCAGTGGCATACATTGCCCGGCGCGCCGGCGAAGAGGCCGCTGCGACAGAGAAAATCACGGTGGAACGGTGGCTGCAGGCGCTGCGTGAGCGCGAGATCATCTATCACCTGGAAACCTCGCAGGCTGTAGGCGCTGCCGAGTACACCTTCAAGCACGCCGCCCTGCGAGATGTGGCCTATGAGAGCATTCTGAAGAAGATTCGCCGCCAATACCACTCCTGGGCGGCCGATTGGCTGGTCGGGCTGGGCAAGAAGGCCGGGCTCGACGGTTTGATCGCCGGGCACCTGGAGCAGACCGGGCAGGCGGAGCAGGCGCTGCCCTACTTGCAAGCCGCCGGCAGGCAAGCCGCCAGCCGTTATGCCAATGCCGAAGCCGAGCAGTATTTCAGCCGGGCGCTGAAGCTGCTGGATGCACAGTCGCAAACGGCCGGCAACGAGACGCGCTGGGGATTGCTGCTGGCGCGCGAGGCGGTTTATGACCTGACCGGGCAGAGAGAAGCTCAAGTCAAAGACCTGGCCGCGTTGGAAGAGACGGCGCAGGCCATGGGCTGCCTTGTCCGGCAAGCAGAAGCGCGCCTGCGCCAGGCGCATTATGACCGCATGGTGGATGATTACGCCGCGGCCCAACCGGCGGCGGAACAGGCTCTGAAGCTTGTGCGCCAGGCGGGTGACAGGCGCCTGGAATTGGAGGCGCTGCTGGAACTAGGCATCGCCTGGACTAATTTGGGCAGCTTCGAACCGGCTATCCAGGCGTTGGAACAGGCGCGGCGCCTGGCCGAAGAAAGCCAGGAGCGGCGCAGCCTGGCCAGCAGTCTACATGACCTGGGCCTTGTCTATTACCTGAAAGGCGACTGCGAGCGGTCGGTTGAACTATTCGAGCAGTCGTTGAAGATCAGCCGCGAACTGGAAGACCGGCGCGGCGAAGCCAACCGGCTGCGCGACCTGACCGGCACTTACCATGCGCTGGGCATGTTCGTACAGGCAGAGAAGAACGGCTGGCAAGCGAGGCAGATCTATCGAGATATCGGCGACCGGCGCAGCGAGATGATCGCGCTGAACAACCTGGCGAACATCCATCACACGCTGGGCCAACTCGCTACCGCCCGGCAGGAATTCGAGCAGGCTGCCGTGATGGCAAGGGAAGTGCAATCGAAGCTGGGTGAAGGATTGGCAGCTAACAACGTGGCGCTGGTGCTGTGCGACTTGGGTGAAGCACAGGCAGCCATCGAACAGGCGCGCCGGGCAGTGGAGATCAGCCGGGAGATGGAAGACCGGGTGGGAGAGGGCTACGCCCTGGCTGCACTGGGACTGGCGCTGGAAGAAGCGCAGCAGTACGAGTCAGCCCGCCAGGCACACCAGCAAGCCAGCCTGATCCGGCAGGAACTAGGCCAGCCGGCTCTGGTGGTGGATAACCTGGCAGGATTGGCACGCTGCGCCCTGGCAGAGCATAACATGGAAGCAGGGCGCCGGTACATCGAGCAAGCACTGGAGTGGATCGCCGCCAACGGACTCGAAGGCGTGGAATACCCACTGCGGGTATACTGGAACGCCTGGCAGATCTACCAGGCACTGGGCGAGGCAGAAAAAGCCAGCCAGGCGCTGCGCAGTGGGCATGCGCTGTTGCAATCGTGGGCCGCCCGCATTGTGGACGAGTCCATGCGGCACGATTACCTGCAGGAAATTCCGCTGCACCGCCAGATCTGTACGCAGGCTAATGCCCGCCCAGGCCAAAGCGGCTGAGATGGCAAATGGCCACCTCGATCTGGTTGGTGAGCGGGTTGCGGCGGTAGAGTGAGGCTGGCGTGCAAGTAGTAGCAGCGTCTACCCAATCCTGCCCATTCCAGAAGTATAACCGCAGGAAATTTTCATCGATATTCACCACATCTCCGTGGGCATAGCCCAGGGTGATCGTCACCGGGTTGGTGAGCTGTTGGGCAGTTGCCAGGGGATCAGGTGGTTGGGCGACAGGCAAGGGCTCGCCGAAATGGAGTGTTCCGGAGGAGCGCGCCAACAGCGGCAGGTAGACCGCAACCTGCGCTTGATAGATGCAGCCCGTTTCGATATCAAAAGCGCGCCCAGCAAATTTCAGTGTGTCGGAGAACGAATATCCCGGCGCCTGCAAGGCGCTGTAGAGCAGGTTCAGGCAGCCGGTGAAAGTGTTCGCCGGGATGAATACCGTGGTCGTCAGGCCAGAGGGATCGGCAAAATCCACCAGCGCGTCCTGGGTGGTGGTAACGGCATGCGAGGCGAGCGCCTCCATCGCCCCCAGGTCAGGGCCGCTGCCCACCGGTCGCAGGCGGCCATCGATATCAATCCCAATCATTTGCAAAGCCCGGCCTTCGGCAGGCGAGTCGGGCGAGATGGCATAGGATACAATCGTATCAAGCAATGGGTCGGCTTCGATCGTATTCGAAAGAACCACTATGCCCCCCGTAGCACTGCCGACCGGCGTCACACCGTAGAACAAATTGGTATCGGCGGTCAGAAAGCCCGCATCGCCCACATAGACTCCCAGGGTTTCGCCGCTGACAAGGATATTGTTATACATCGTTGCATTGCCGCTAGCGTCGATCTGGATGACGTGGCTGAGATCATCGGCCTGATTATCCTTGAATGTATTGTGCAGCATAAAGGCCGAACCCGCAGATGTCAGGTGAAGGGCGCTGGGGGCGGTTACCGATCGGTTATCTCCCAGGTAATTATTGGCCAGAAAATAAGACCCGCCATGCATCCAGATACCGGCAGTCGATCCACTCACAGCATAGTTGTCGTAGATCTTGTTGGCCTCGATCTGAAGATTGGAGTTATCCAGTCTCATGGCGGTAGCCTCATTGGCGGAATTGCGATAGATCCGGTTGAGCGCCACCCGGCTGTCGTTGTCCGCATAATCCAGGCAGATAGCTCCACCCGGGCCATTGCTAACGTTGCCGGAGAATTCGTTTTGTTCAAGCTTCACCAACGAGCTCCAGGCGTACACTCCCGGACAGGCGTTGCCGGTATTGGAGATGATCGTGCTGGAGCGCAGCGTGACCATGGCATTCTCAATATGCATAGCGGTGCCGGGGTTGACGTTGTAATCGCCCCCCGTCAGCAGCAGGTTGCTCAAGGTAACTGAAATATTCGGCGCTACGTAAATGATCCGGTTGGCCGGCTCCGGGGAAAAGGTGGTAAAACTAGAATCTTGAGGCGGTTCCTGGTAAGTTTCGTCATAACCGCCGATCAGGGTCAGGTTTTTATCAAGATACAGGAGCTGGGTAGTACCACCGTTAAGGGAGGTAGCAGTAAACGTATCGGCCTGCATCTTAATGACATCGCCCGGCGAGGCGGCATCCACGGCCTGCTGCGGATGAGTCAAGCAGGGCATCTGGCTGTTGCACATCCCTTCATGATCCACGTAGAGCACCTGGGCGGCAGCCGCGGCCCGCACCGGCTGCCAAGCAGTCCAGCGCAAAGAAAAGGCCGCCAGGAACAAGCCGCTCAAAATAACACTTCCCAACAATATCCACCGCTTCTTCATAGCTCATCATCCTTTCCCCATTGACTCTGAAAGATAGAATCACGCCTAATCTTGCCTCGAACTACGCTCTCCGAACATTTAGATATAGCTTAAGTATATTGTAGCGGAATTTGTGCAGAAAGGGTCGCAGAAGTGGAGAAAAGGGCTGTTCGAGCAGCATCATCGCCAAAAGATTTACAAAATATGCAAATCGATATATAAAGGGATGAGCGATTACTTTATAAAAGGAGAACTCCTATGTCAGAACACACCATTACCGATTTCGTCAACGCTACCGCTCAGGATGAGCGGGCCAACCAGCCCTTCGAGCTAGAGAATCCATATATTTTGGAGGTTAACCTAAAGGGGCGCGTGTGGGCCAAGGCCGGCTCGATGATCGCCTACACCGGGCAGGTCAAATTTATCCGCGAAGGGATATTGGAACATGGCATCGAGCGCATGCTCAAGAAGATGGTCACCGGTGAAGGCAATACAATGATGAAGGCCGAAGGCCAGGGGCGTGTGTACCTGGCAGAGAAGGGCAAAAAAGTGCAGATCTTGAAGCTGCAAGGTGAGACCATCCACGTCAACGGCAATGACTTGCTGGCCTTTGAAGACGGCATCCGTTGGGACATCACCATGATGCGACGCGTAGCAGGCATGCTGACCGGTGGGTTATTCAATATACGCCTGAGTGGCAACGGCATGATTGCCATCACCACGCATTATGAGCCGCTTACGTTGCAGGTGACGCCGGAAAGACCGGTCTTCACCGACCCCAATGCCACAGTAGCCTGGTCGGGATCGCTTTCGCCAGACATCCACACGGATATCTCTTTCAAAACCCTGCTGGGTCGCGGCAGCGGCGAGAGCATCCAGCTCAAGTTCACTGGCAACGGCTGGGTGGTCTTACAACCTTACGAAGAGGTTTATCTGCAAGCCAACTCGCAGTAAGCCGGGAGCACTTAGGAAGTTTCTGCTCGCAGCCTTTTCTGGTGATAGGCCAAGCCCAGCCAGAACAGGCCAAAAGCCGCCAGGCAGACCACCGCCAGGATGCGGTACTGGGCGTTTGGGCCAACGCTATCGAATAACCAGCCGCCCACCAATATGCCTACCATGCCTGCCAGGCTAAGCACCGTGGTCAGCAGGCCAATGCTGGATGATTTGAGGTTTTCAGGAGCCAGTTCGTTGGCATAGGCCACCGTGCCGATCAGGAAGGGAATATACGAAAAGCCGTTGATCAGGTTGATCCAGGGCGCCCACTCAGGAGCAGGCATCATGGAATAGAGCAGCAGGCGCACGGAATACATGGCGAAAGAAATGCTAGTCAGGTTCCTGGCGCCAAAACGGTTCAGCAGCCAGGAGCTTTTGAGCAGCAGAGGGATCTCGGTGGCAGCAGCCACAGTGGAAGCCAATCCGACCAACTTGGCCGTGCCCCCCATTTGCTTGACGAACACACCCAGGAAACTGATAGCGCCAGAAGTGGCCAGCCACAGCAGGAAAATACTGGCGGCAAAGACCAACCAGGTTGTCTGGCGCATCATATTTTTCAGGCCAGCTAGCGGCGAACTGGAAAGCTTGATGGCGGGATTGCCGAGACGGAAACCGATCAGCATGAAGAAAACCAAACCGATGGCGTAGATGTAAAACATAACGGACATGCCCCACCAATCGAACAGGTAGCCGGCAGTGGAACTGGTGACCATGAAACCAACGGTGCCCCACAGGCGATATTCACCGTAACGAGATGAGTTCTGGCCCAGGGTACGCACCGTCAGGCTGTCAAGCAGGGGCAACGCCGGCGCGACGAAGAAGTTCATCAGCGCGGCCGAAAGCAAGATGGGCATGAACGAATCGGCCCGCGCCAACAGCAGGCAGGCCGCGCCGCCGCCCAGGCAGGTAATGGCCAGCATCAGCCGCAGCCGGCCGGTGCGATCGTAAAACATACCCCACAGGGTAGCTGAGATAGCCCCGATCAGCGAGTTGACCATGCCGATCACACCGATCTGCGTGCCGGTCAAGCCAATATCGTAATAGTATACAGAGATAAAAGGAAAAAAAGAGCCGACGGCGACCCAGATGATAAAGTACAGGAATTTTAATAAAAAGTGCACAGAACGAACGTTTTCCTTAATGGGAAGATAGGCACCTGCGCCGGAAAACAAGTATAACAGGATTCCTGGCGGCTATTCGATGTTAGAATAGAGTCTAGGGAAAGGAAGGCTATGATGGCAAATGTAAAAAAGACTAAATTGGCCGACCTGCCGGGCAACCTCCGGGCGGCGCGGACGGTGGAGGCTTTCAAAACCGCCCTGGCGGACAACCTGTATTACAAACGCGGGCAGGGCGCACCCACCGCCACCCCCAAGGATGTTTATATCGCCCTGGCGCAGACCGTGCGCGATTATATTACCGACAATTGGCGGGCAACGATCGAGTCATATTTGAACGAGCAGCCCAAGTTCGTCTATTACCTTTCGGCGGAATACCTGCCCGGGCGACAGATCACGCAAAACTTGTTGTACGCCGGGATCGAAGATCTGGCGCGCCAGGCGCTGACCGAACTGGGTTATGACCTGGATGCGCTGATCGCCTTGGAGCCTGAGCCCGCCCTGGGCAACGGCGGCTTGGGCCGGCTGGCAGCCTGCTTCCTGGATTCGCTGGCCACGCTGGAAATCCCCAGTGTAGCTTACGGCATCAATTATGAATTCGGCATCTTTGCACAGTCTTTTCGCGACGGCTGGCAGGTGGAAAGCCCAGATCAGTGGCTGTCTTATGGCAACCCGTGGGAATTTCCGCAGCCCGACAACCGGGTGCGGGTAGGTTATGGCGGGCACACCGAGCGCTACAAGGATGAGGACGGACGCGAGCAGGTGCGTTGGATCCCGGCCGAGACCATCATGGGCGAACCGGCGCATATGATGGTGCCTGGTTACCAGACCAAGGCTGTGAACCTGCTGCGCCTGTGGCGCGCCAAGGCCAGCAAGGAATTTGACTTCCAGCTATTCGATGTGGGCGATTACACCCGCGCCGCCGAGCAAAAGATCTCTTCCGAGAACATCAGCAAGGTGCTGTATCCCAACGATAACACACCGCAAGGGCGCGAACTGCGCTTGCGCCAGGAATATTTCTTCGTCACCTGTTCTTTGCAAGATATCTTGCGCCGCTACCTCGCCTTTTCCCAAGGCTGGGATGAACTACCCAGCCGGGTGGTGATCCAGATCAACGACACCCACCCCGTGCTGGCTATCCCAGAGCTGATGCGCCTGCTGGTGGACGAGCATAAGCTGGAATGGGAGCAAGCCTGGCGCTTGTGCTGCCAGGTATTCGCCTACACCTGCCACACCCTGCTGCCCGAAGCACTGGAAAAATGGCCGCTCAGCCTGTTCGAGCAGGTGCTGCCGCGCCACCTGGAGATCATCTACCGCATCAATTACAATTTCCTGGAAGAAGTGCGCAGCCACTTTCCAGATGATTTGCCACGCCTGGCGCGCATGTCAATCATCGAAGAATGGCCCGAACGCAAGGTGCGCATGGCTTACCTGGCGGCGGTGGGCTGTTTTTCGATCAACGGCGTGGCCGAACTGCACACCAATTTACTGCGCCGGTATGTTCTGCAAGATTTTGCCGAGTTTTGGCCTAAGAAGTTCAATAACAAAACCAACGGCGTCTCGCCGCGCCGCTTTGTCAAGCTGGCCAACCCGCGGCTCTCCAATCTCATCAGCCGTACAATCGGCGATGGCTGGCTGTGCGACCTGGAGCAGCTGCGCGGCCTGGAGCCCTATGCCGCAGACCAGGCCTTCCGCCAGGAATGGCGCCAGATCAAGTATGCCAACAAAGTGCACCTAGCCGAGGTGATCGCCGAGCGTACCGGCATCACAATCAACCCTGACTCACTCTACGATGTGATGGTTAAGCGTCTGCACGAATATAAGCGTCAGCTTCTCAAAGCATTGCACATTCTGACGCTGTACAACCGCCTGCGCAGCAACCCAGAACTCAAGATCCAGCCGCGCACATTCATCTTTGGCGCCAAGGCCGCGCCGGGTTACCAGGCGGCCAAGTTGATCATCAAGTTGATCAACTCGGTGGCCGAGGTAGTCAACAGTGATTCACTGGTCAAAGACCAGCTAAAGGTAGTTTTCGTACCGAACTTTAATGTGACCCTGGGCGAGGCAATCTATCCCGCAGCCGAGCTTTCAGAGCAAATCTCGCTAGCCGGCAAGGAAGCCTCCGGAACAGGCAACATGAAGTTTGCCCTGAACGGCGCGCTGACCATCGGCACGTTGGACGGCGCCAATGTCGAGATTCGCGAAAAGGTAGGTGCAGAGAATTTCTTTTTGTTCGGATTGACAACAGACGAAGTGCGGGTGCTGAAAATCAGCGGCTACAGCCCGATGGAACATTACTACAACAACCTGGAACTGAAGGCCGCCCTGGACCTGGTAGGCAGCGGCTTCTTCTCGCCAGGTAACCGCTTCTTGTTGCGCCCGATCATCGACGAGCTTTTGCACAATGACGAATACATGCTGCTGGCAGATTACGCTGCCTATATTGCCCGCCAGGAAGAGGTGGACAGCGTTTACCAGGATCAAGAAGAGTGGGCGCGCCGCTCTATCCTGAATTCCGCCCGCAGCGGCTTCTTCTCGTCCGATCGCACTATCCGGCAGTACTGCCAGGAGATCTGGAAAGTCCGGGCCTATCCGGTAAAATAAAAAATCATTCCCGATAACGTCAGGGACAAACGCGCCGCGCGTTTGTTTTGGTTATTGCACCGGATCGAAATATTCTCTATACTGTATTTATGAATACCAAATTTTCCCTCAAAATCATATCGGCACTGACGCTGCTATTCTTCGTCGGTTGTAATTTTCCAGCCCTGGCGTCTCAGCCCGCTTCCCAGGTCACTGCGCCGGGCGCCGAACAGGCGCAAGTTGTTTCCACCACCCCGCCTGCGCAGGCGATCAAGCTCATCTTCATTCACCATTCCACCGGCGGCAACTGGTTGGCCGATGCCAATCCAGACGGACCTTACGGCGAATTGGGCAAAACGCTGATGCAGAACAATTACTTCGTCAGCGCCACCAATTATGGGTGGGGGCCAACGCTGCCCGGCTGGGACGAGCCGGTGGGCAGTTATACAGATATCATCCACTGGCCAATGTGGTTCACCGGGCCCGACAGCAGCACCATACTCACTGAGCTGTATCACGAGTTCGATCAGAATATCGGCGAATTTGGCAACTACAGCCGCCTGGCCGATCCCGACCCAGGCCGCGAGAACGAGATCGTGATCTTCAAATCTTGCTTTCCCAACTCAAACCTGTATGGAAATCCAGATGATCCGGCCGGATCGGAGCCAAATGATTGGGAGTATACGGTAGGCAATGCCAAGGCGGTTTACAACAACCTGCTGATATATTTTGCTACCCGGCAGGATAAGCTCTTCGTGGCAATCACTGCCCCGCCGATGGCAGAATATGATTATGCCCTTGATCCAGATATAACCCGCGCCCAGCGCGCCGCCAATGCACGGGCCTTCAACCGGTGGCTGGTAAACGACTGGCTGGACGGCTACGCGCACAACAACGTGGCGGTCTTCGACTATTACAATGTGCTGACATCTAACGGCAGCCCTACCCGGGTTGATGATATGGGCACCAGCGAAGAACCCAACGACCTGGGGGCAGCAGACGGCAATCACCACCGCTGGAATAACGGCGCGCTGGAGCATAGTCAATCGGTAGTCAATAATTTCTCCGCTTATCCAACCTTCTCCAGCCAGGAATACAATGACAGCCACCCAACTATTGCCGGGCAGCAGAAAGCGACCACCGAATTCATCTTGCTGCTGAATTATTATTACAACCGGTGGAAATCTGCCACCCTGCCTGCGCTAACACTGACTGCGCCCACAGCCGGTGCGAATTGGCCGGTCAACAGTACACAGCAGATCCAGTGGAACACAGCCCCGGCAGGCAGCGTGGCGCAAGTCAACCTGTATTACAGCCTGGGCGGCATTACCACCACCCTGGCAACCGCCTACAACAATACCGGCAGCTACAACTGGACAATACCCAACACACCCAGCAATGCCGTTCGGGTGCGAGTGGAAAGCGTGATCAGCCCAACGCTGGTCTATGCAGTCAGCGCGCCTTTCACGCTCGCCGCCAGCAGCCCGGTGGAAATAGATGTATACCTACCGAACGTGGTCAACCAGACGCCCGCGCCCCCGCCTGCCAATGGCCTGCTGCAACCCGCCGACTTGGAATACCTGGGCGCCTTCCGCCTGCCCGGCGATGATACGCCGCCGCAAACCTTCGCATACGGCGGCAACGCCATGACCTTCAATCCCGACCGGCAGCACAGCGACCCCACCCGCCTGCCCGGTTCGTTGTTCGTGGTGGGTCATGACCGGCAGCCTTACGGCGGCCTGCCCAACGGCAACCAGGTTGCCGAGGTCACCATCCCGCAGCCGGTCAACTCCCACAACCTGGAAGACTTGCCCACGGCAGCCCTCGTGCAGAACTTTGCGGATGTGGCCGCGGGGTATTTTCACGATCTAGATGAAGTGCCCAAGGTGGGGATGCAGTACCTAAACCTTCCCCTGACCGGGCCGCTCATCCACATGGCCTGGGGAAGGCACTTGCAGCAGCTTGAAGACAGCATCGCCTCGCACGCCTGGATCAACGCCGCGCTGGCGACGCCGGATCTGCAGGGCGTGTGGTACATCGGCAACCAGAACCCGAACGCGGTGACCGGCTTTATGTTCGAGATTCCAGCCTCCTGGGCAGAGGCCAACGCCGAGGGTAAATACCTGGCAACGGGGCGCGTGCACGGCGGCGGACTGGGCGGCTTTGGGCCGGCGCTGTTCGCCTACCGCCCCTGGCTGGCGGATGGCTCCCCGGCGCCCAACGGGAGCCACCTGGAAGAAACCATCTTGTTGCAATACGAGTCATCATACAACTCGGCAGACATCGTGCGCGCCATGAACCTTTACCAACACCCGGACGAGTGGGAAGGCGGGGCCTGGATCACGACCGCCTCGGGCAAGACGGCGGTGCTGTTCGCCGGCACCAAGAGCAACGGAACGAAATATTGGTACGGCTACCGGAATCCTTTGGGCGCTGACCTGCCCTGCCCGGAAACAGCCGCCATGACGGGGTTCACCGCCTGCCGCCTGGCGAACGGCCAACCCTGCCCGCCGGAAGACATGGTGGAGTGCGCCAACCATACCTCTGACAAGGGCTGGTGGAGCACACACTACGATGCCCAGCTCGTCCTGTACAACCCAGCCGACCTGGCAAAAGTGGCCGCCGGCACACTGGAATCCTGGCAGCCACAGCCTTACGCAGTGATCGATATCGATGATTATCTATACCTGAACCCGGCCGGGATCGAAACAGGGTTGATCGGTGAGGGCGGGCAGCGGCGTTTCCGCATCGGCGACGCAACCTTTGACCGGGCCAACGGGCTGTTGTATATTCTGGAGTGGTATGGGGATAGCGCCAAGCCGGTGATCCACGTCTGGCGCATTCGATAGAATGCTAAAAGGCTGGCGGAGAACGTTTCCGCCAGCCTTTTAAGTATTGATAAAGGCACTACACCCCTAACAGGCAGCGCATCCAGGGATCGTCCAACGAATCGACTTCGCCGCTGGCGGCTGCGCGGGCAAAGACAATGCCCGGATAAGGCGAGCGGCGAGCGCGGCTCAATACGCCCATGCCGGTCGACTGGCTGCGAGCAGACTCGCTTTGCGACAAGTGGGCACCTTTCACCAGAATCTCGGCGAAGGCGCGGCGCGCTCCCGCCAATTGGGCATACATCTCCTGCGGCGACAGGCCGTCCACCAATGTATGGCGCATGAGGAAAGGCTGTTCGCCGGCATCGCTGATCGGGCCGTGTGGGATGAGCAGAAAGGGCAGGCCAAAGCGGTTGCGCTGGCGAATCTGCGCCAGGAGAAGCTGCGGGCCCAGCGTGGGATCGGAGTAATCTTTTCCAGATAGCAGGGCCTCGCTCATCTCTTCGGTATAAACCTGCCATTGGGCCGGGTCGGAGCTTTCGGGGGCAGGCGGCAGGTGTAAATTGCTGGCGATGAAGGGGCTGAACGAAGCGCCGCTGGAGCGGACAACCTGGCAGCCAAGCTGCATCAGGGATTGCAAGCGCTCCAGAATGGCAGCAGGTTCCAGCCGCTCAAAGAGCGCTTCAACGAAGCGGGCCAGCGCCTCCTGTGTGAGCAGCTCGGGCAGAGCGGCGGGTTCTATATTCAGCAGGGCAGCCAGCTCGGGACGGCGCCTCGGGTCCAGGTTCAGCCAGGCCAGGCCCCACATGACTTCGGGGTGCGCAGGCAGCAGCCTGCCCGCCAGAGCCGGGTCGCGCTGCAGGTGGGCCTGGACACTGAGCTTTTCGGCGGCTTCGCGGCGGGCCGCGGCGCTGAGCGGCAGGAAAACCGCCAGGCGGTCGCCATCGAAATCGGCGTTGAGCATTTCACAGGCCAGTGGGTGCAGACGGATAGTGCGATCGGGCTTGCGCACAGGCTGGAAGGCCAACAGCGCGCTGGGAGACATGACCGGCGTACGCTGCAGGATAACCCAGGCAGAAGCCATGATCTCATCTAGCATACGCCCGGCAGCCGGCGTGCGAGCCTGGACAGCGGCCGCATCCCCCAGTCGGCGGGCCGCCTGAGCGCCGAATAACTCCCAGGCGATCCCATCCGCCAGCCCCACCTGGTCGAGGCCCAGATCGGAGGCGGGCGTGATGATGGCCGCGGCGCTGAACAACTGCGACTCGCCATAACCGGGTTCACCGGGCTCAGCCAGCGGCTCTCCCAGGCTGAGCGCCTGCGGCGGCAGGAGCGCCTCGCAATAGGCCTGCAAGCGGGCAGCCAATTGCGCCTCGGCGGCCTGTAACAGACGCTCGGGAACACGGCTGGCAAGCATACGTTCCAGGCGAGTATTGGCCTCCTGCAAAGCCAGGTAAGCTTCGCCGGGGCGGATATCATATCTATGGAGGGTAGTATAGGCCTTGCTGGCCCGCCTGGCTTGCTCTGATTCAGGGAGAACTTCGTCAATCCAGGCACCCACTTCTTCCGACAGGTGCTCGCGCAGCCAGGGATGCGGCAGCGAGCGGGCCAGCTTCAGGTGAGGAGCGGCCCCGGTTACTCCGGTGGGCAGAAAGGCAAAGGATAATTTCTTGCCTTCCAGAGAAGCACGGATTCCAGCGGCATCCAGGCGGCGCGACAACTCCTGCAGCCAGGGGGCCGGCTCATCCGGCGGTTCAACAGCCTCGTCGGCAACCTGTTCGAGCAGTGCGGCAGCATCCGCCCGGCGGGCAGAGCGGGTATGGAAAGCATCGCGAATACTTTCACAGGCGCCGGCGGCTTGCAAGGCCTGGAACTCTAACTCGCCAAAGGTTTGCTCCAGGCTCTCCCCGGCTGAGGCTACCAGCTTATCAGCGGCCAGGTACACCGAGCGGTTCCAGTACACCCAGCCGACGGTGACGGGCATCTCGCAGGGCCGACCATCCAGGGTGAGCTGTTCTTGTCCAGAGGCAGGCAGCCCACACTGTTCCAGGCGGAGGCGCAGCTCGGCCTGGCCCGGGGATGCAAAAGGCGGGGCAAAGGCAGTCCTACCCTCGTGATGGGCAATACGCCCCAACAGCGCTTCACGGGCAGCACCGGGGATCAAGCGTCTCGGCAAACCAAAGGCGCTGAACACCAACTCAACCGGAGCGCCGTCCGGCAGGCAAGGCATAGCCTCCTCGGACAAGATTTGGCTGACCACGCCTTTCAGGCCGTGGCGGTTGCTCAGGCGGTCACCCACCTCAAGCGGGCGGGGAAAGCTCAGGCGGCGGGCAGCGGATTCGGAAAGCACGATGGCATCTTCCATGGTAGCCTCGCCCAACGACATGTAGGCCGTCAGCAGGTTGCGCCCACACCAAAAACCGGGTTCGTCCGGCTCATAGCCGGTCTGCACCAGGGCGGGCTCTGGGTCGGGAGCAGGCAGCGCCTGACGCTGGAAGTTGGCTGCCATGAGCAAGCGGTTGGGATCATTATTTTCCAGGAAGGGCAGCATAGCCGCCGAAAGACCCAGCCCGGCCTGCGGGCCCCCGTAAGACGGGCCATCATCGAGCACAACCAGGCGCTCATCGCGAATTTCGGCGCCAATCGCTACGGTAAAGATGCGCCCCATGTATACAGTCTCGGGTGTTTCGAAGGGACAAACGCGCCCAAACTGGCCGGGGTTGATCACGCTCTTGGCAGTGCGCAAGATCAGGCGGCGCAGGTGGGTGTGGCGGCTGAGCCAATTGGTCTCATCCAGGTACTGGGCATTGGCCAGGAAAAACTCTCGCACCCAGCGGTCGAGCGGCAGCCAGGCTTGCAGCAGTTCTGCATCCCACTGCAAGCCATCCGAAGCCTGTCCAAGGCATTCCTGGATATGGTCGGATAACAACTCGCCCACGCACAGGATCTCGGCGGTATCCAGCGCCTCGTGAGCGGCCTGTGGAACGACCAGGCAAGGACAGCCATTGAGATCGAAGAGCCCGTTCTCATCCGGGTATGGCAGGACGGAGTAGCTTACGGATACGCCGTTGGATAGTTCAATGGAGACGGTGCAGGTGTGCGGGCCGTTTGGCAGCGCCCGGTAGCCCGCTAACGGCAGCCTTTCGGCAAGAAGGCCCGGCAGGCGGTCATGCAAGAACCGCTCATAAGAGGCCTTATGCCAGGGCGTTGTGGTAGGGATCGACATGCTATCACTCCTTTTTATGGGCCTGTTCACTGCGCCACTGCCGGTTCAATTCCTGGCGAGCGTAGTGCAGGCGAGATTTGGCAGTGCCTTCGGGAATACCCAGCTCGTCAGCCACTTCCCGCAAGCTCAATTCAAACTGGTGCACCAGGCGAAACACTTCTCGTTTTTCGGAAGGCAGATCATCCAGGATCTGCCGGAGCCGGGTCTGCTCTTCGAGTTGTTCCAAGACCTGCTCGGGGCCCAGGCTAGCTGCATCTACCAGCCAGGCGGGCGGGTCAAGCAGGTCATCACCTTCGCTCTCTTCCGGCGTTTCCAATGGTTGTTCCGGGCGCCGGCGGCGAGTGCGCAGGTGGTTGAGGGCTTGGTTGAGAGCAATGCGGAACAACCAGCTCCGCACGCTGCCCTGGCCCTGCCACTGCCCGGAGCGCTGCCAGAGCAGGAGAAAGACCTCTTGCAGCAGATCTTCAGCCACGGCTTCGTCGCGCACGATGAAGTCCAGGCGGCGGCGCAAGGGCTCCTGGTAACGCTCGAACAGGATCTCAAAGGCCCAGGCCTGCTGCGCCTGCACTTGCTGGATCAACTCATCATCAGAAGGGAAATCGCTCAAGTACGGCTCCACTTTCTAAGACACCGTAGGATAGAAAAAGGTTCAAAAAGGGTGATTGGGATGGCGTTGTTGGGTGCATAACTTCCAGCGCGATGCTATGTAACATCGATATGCATCGGCTTCATATGGAAAGCTAGGGATGGTTCTGTGTAGATTATAGCTCCAAAAAGCAAGTGCAACGATTCCATCAAGTGATAGTTTTCGGCATCAGGTTGCTCAGTGAGTGAAACCGCAGAAAAAGCGGCAAGCGTTTTTTCGCAAATGCCTGGTCTGAACTGTTATAATTTGGGTGAAGGAGCCTGACACATGGATGTGATCGTAGCTGGATTGATCTGCCTGGATATCATTCCCCATTTCCCCGGGCCGGCGGCGCTGGTTCCGGGACGGCTGACGGAGGTGGGTGCAGTGGAGCTGGCTACCGGCGGGGCGGTGGCGAACACCGGCCTGGCGCTTCACCGGCTGGGCATCTCGACAGGGCTGATGGGCAAGGTAGGGAACGACCTGTTCGGCGGCGCTATCTTGGATATGATCCGGTGCTATGATCCGGCGTTGACAGATGGCATGGCCGTAGTTCCCGGCGAGACCAGCTCTTATTCGGTGGTGATCAGCCCGCCGAACATGGATCGCATCTTCTTCCACTGCCCCGGCGCCAACCATTCTTTCGGCGCACAGGATGTGCGCTACGACCTGGCAGCGCAGGCACGGCTCTTTCACCTGGGCTACCCGCCCTTCATGCGCCGCTTGTACGACCAGAATGGGGCAGAACTGGCGGCTATCTTCCGGCAAGTCAAGGCGCTGGGAGCAACCACTTCGCTGGACATGGCCCTGCCCGACCCGGCCGGCCCCAGCGGGCAAGTGGATTGGCAGGCGCTGCTGGCCCTCACTCTGCCGCACGTGGATCTGTTCCTGCCCAGCGCCGAAGAGCTGTGCTTTATGCTCGATCGGCCGCGCTACGACCGGCTGCAAAGCGAGTCCGGGCCGCAGAACGGGCTTTTGAGCGTGGCCGAGATCCAGGGATTGGCGCAACGCTGCCTGGAGATGGGAACGCGGGCAGTGATGATCAAGTGCGGCGAGCGCGGGTTATATGCGCGCACCGGCCCGGCCGTGGCGCAGATCGGAAAGGCTTCCCCGACAGACCCGGCCAACTGGATGGAACGCGAAGCCTGGTCGCCCTGTTTTCAGCCAGACTTGCTGGCAGGCACAACCGGCTCGGGCGATGCGACCATCGCCGGTTTCCTGGCGGCGCTGCTGCGCGGGCAGAGCTTCGAAACAGCTATCACCATGGCTTGTGCGGTGGGCGCCTGCAACGTGGAAGCGCCCGATGCGCTGGGCGGGCTGCGCTCCTGGGAAGACACCACCCTGCGAATAGATTCCGGCTGGCCGCGAGCGGCTTTCAACCTGCCGCAGGACGGCTGGCGGCAGGCAGCCAACGGCCTGTGGTACGGGCCGCACGACCGCCCAGGCTCGCCGCCAACAGGCGGCTAACGATCGATCAAACTAGGCGTTTTGTGCAGTTGCGTTGCACAAAATGCCATACCAATATGAAAAGGACTTAGAATATGCCACTTACTTCCATTGCACCGATTTTAAAACAGGCCCGGCAGGCAGGTTATGCCGTGCCACTGTTCGATGCGTTCGATATGTTCAGCGCGGAAGGTATCTTCAGGGCAGCCGAAGAACGGCGCGCCCCAGTTATCGTGGCGATGTATTCCGGCATCATGAACAAGAGCTATACGCGCTCCCTGGCGGATTTCTTACGCAGCCGGGCGGCGAGCAGCCCAATCCCGGTTTCGTTGATGCTGGACCATGGGGCCAGCTTCGAAGAGTGTATCCGCGCCATCAAGATGGGCTTTACGGATGTGATGTACGATGGCTCCAAACTGCCTTTTGAAGAGAACCTGGCCCAAACGCAAGCCGTCGTGCGCGCTGCACACGCTGCCGGGCTGGCGGCCGAGGCGGAACTGGGACACGTGGGCATGGGGGATGATTATGCCAGCTTTGGCTCACAGCGCCAGGGCTTCACCGACCCCAACCTGGTGGAGCGTTTCGTGGCAGAGAGCGGGGTGGATTTCCTGGCAGTGGCCATCGGCAATGCCCACGGGCTGTACAAGGATGCGCCGCGCATCGACCTGGCGCTGCTGGATGCCATTCAAATGCGGAGCGAAATTCCGTTGGTGCTGCACGGCGGTACCGGGCTTTCGGAAGAGCAGTTCCGGGCAGTGATCCAGCGCGGTATCGCCAAGATCAACGTAGCCACAGACCTGCTTGTTTTCACCACCCGCCGCATCGGACAGGCCACCCAGGATGAAAAGACCACCTACTATGACCTGATCGAGGTAGCGCTGGATTCCTTCCAGGAACGCTGCAGCTATTACCTGGATCTGTTTGGAAGCAGCGGTAAGGCATACCAATAATATGAACCCATCACGTTTTTGCAGCCACTGCGGAGGGCCGCTCAGCCCAAGTGCTAATTTTTGCTCGAAATGCGGGCAGCCAGTTGCCCGGCCAGCCCCCCCGCAGAACCCTCCCGCGGCGAGGCCGGCCGCGCCGGCTCCTGGCAGCGTTCCTCCCCCAAATTACCCGCCCCCACCCAGGCAGCCGGTCCAATCTCCCCCACCCGCGTACCCGCCTCCGCCTCCGCCGCCGCCGAGCCAACCAGTCCAGCCCATTGGACAGGCATATACCCCCGCCGCGCCGCAGGAATCGGTGCTGGCGATCCAGGCCGGGGTCGTGCGGCGTTCCGGTGTGATGGGGTTGAAGATGGAAAATTTCGTGATCGTTATGACCGGCTTGCGGATCATCTTTGCCTTCCAAACCAACCAGATGCTGCAAGATAACGTCATGCGGGCACGCGATGAAGCCAAGCAGCAGGGCAAGGGGTTCTTCGGGCAGTGGGGAGCGCAGCTCAGCGCTAACACCGGGCAGCACTACTTGCAAATGCACCCAGAACAAATCCTGGCAGAGCATCCCAACAACTTCCATATTCCCGCCAACCAACTACGCCGTATCCGCCTGCATGAACATGATGACGATGAAGGCGGGCGAACCACCTATACCATCGAATTCGAGACGCCAGGCGGAAAATACAAATATGATGTCAATTACATGAATACCCGCTCGGTCAAAAAGCTGCTGACCGAGATCTATGGGAATATCGTCAAATAAATGCCAGTTGAATTGGCAAAAAGACCAACCTATCGAGGAAAAAATGACAAACAGTGCGAAATATTGCGAATACTGCGGCTCGGCTTTGATCGGCGGCGCTAACTTTTGTGAAGCCTGTGGTAAGCAGGTCCAAAATGTCCCAGCGGCGCCAATGCCGCCAGTTGCACCGCCCAGTTATTCACCCGTCGTTGCTCCCCCACCGCCGCCCAGTTTTACACCTACCGGTGCGCCTCCTCCGCCACCAGCGCCACCCATGCGCCGGGCTTATGCACCTGCCCCGGCCTATCGCCCGCCGGTTCCACCCGCGCCGCGGCGCAGCTCCGCCCTACCGGTCATCCTAGGAGTAGGCGGCTGCCTGGGCATGCTGTGCCTGGTTGCTGCCGTTGTAGGTGGTATCCTGTTTTTGCGCGGCCAGGGTGAGATAG
>CAZVRZ010000092.1:417-923 GCA_964629965.1 uncultured Anaerolineaceae bacterium | reverse complement strand
ATTTTCTCTCTCAATTGTGGCCCACCGAGACCATTTCAGCTCCTTTGCCAACCCAGAAGTCCCAGGCTACACCAGGCCTGGCGCCCACCAACGAACCACAGCCAACGAAGCAGCCTTTCCAGGCGCCCACAAACACCCTGCCGCCCCCCGACACAGCCATCCCCCCGCTACCAACCGACACGCTGCAGCCCACAGAGGCGCATCTTGGTCTACCAGAAGCTCCTGCCCTGGTCTGGTCGCCGGATATTGGGCAGCTTTCGACTGACACTTATTTCTCCGATGATTTTTCCAGCACTCAATACGACTGGGCAGACGTGGAAGACGATCTGGAGTTGCTGAGCATTCGGGATGGGCGCTACTCTATGCACCTGTACGAGCCCGATTACGCCATTTGGGCCTACCTGCCGGTAGATTTTGCCCCTACCACGATCGGCTTTGATGCCGCCGTGGAGATCGGCTACGACCAGGGTGGGTATGGTGTGCTGTGCTTTTACCAGGATGAATCA
>CAZVRZ010000092.1:0-407 GCA_964629965.1 uncultured Anaerolineaceae bacterium | reverse complement strand
TCAAATTACCACTTCGTCTCGCTGGATCCGCTCAATAAAGAATACTCCATCGGCTACGTGGAAAACGATGAATATATCACCCTGATGAATGAGATGTGGATGCCATCCCTCTACCTGAACGACTCACCCTATGCGGTCAACTATATCATTGTAGCCTGCGACTCAGATATGATCACCTTGTTCATCAACAACGAGCTGGAAGCGCAGGCGTCGATCGTGCCGGCGAGCGGGGGGGGGACTGCCCTGATGATAGAAACCTGGGAAGACATGGCTGTAGGCGGATTCAAGGTGCTGATCGATAACCTGTACGCCTTTATACCGGTGCAATAAAAGCTATTTGCACACCTGCTGGTAACTTTTGTTTTCGCTAACTGAAAGGAGGTGAAGAAGTAGTAATGGGCCCAAAA
>CAZVRZ010000091.1:0-21431 GCA_964629965.1 uncultured Anaerolineaceae bacterium | reverse complement strand
AATCCTTTTCTATCAGATCTCGTCTCCTTTAGCAATTATTTTTCGGATAGGTTCTAGAACAAACTAAGTTGTTTGGGTTCCTGCTTGGGTTCAAGCTTAACTTCCGGATTTTCGGGCGGCGGGGTAGTCTGTTGGAGCAATTGGGGAAGAAGCAAAAAGTCCCGTTCTACAGCAGGTTTCAGAGAAGGCTGATGTAATGCAGCGGCAGGATGGAACATTGGCACCACCAATCGCCCTTTGATGTGAGCCGCCTGACCATGAACACTGCTGATCTTAGCATTTGGCATAAAGCGAGCCATCGAATAACGCCCCAAGGTAATAATTACCTTGGGATTAATTGCCTGGATTTGCCGCTCCAGGTAATCATTACAAGCATCTAATTCATCTGGCAGAGGGTCACGATTGCCAGGCGGGCGACATTTGACAACATTTGCGATGAAGACATCCTCACGTTTCAGGCCAATACCGGCCAGGAGCTCCTCCAAGAATTTCCCGGCAGCGCCTACAAATGGCCTACCCTGTTCATTCTCATGGAATCCCGGCCCTTCGCCAATGAACATAAGCTCGGCATTTGCAGGACCTTCTCCAGGAACAGCCTTTTTGCGCGAATGGTGCAACACACACCGGGTGCAGACCGCCGCTTCTTGTGCTATTTTCTTCAAAATCTCTTCAGGATCCACGTTCCATCTCCTATCCAGATGCAAGCTTCTGGTTCTCAAAATGAGAGCTACAAATGTTCAAGTCAACTGACATAATGAGTGCATCTTCGCCATTGTCCTTGTAATACTTTTGCCGACGTCCCATAATTTCAAATCCAAAGTGGCGATAAAGCGCTTGAGCAGGAAGATTATGCTCGCGAACTTCCAGAGTAGCCCAGCGCATACCTTTTTCAAATGCATTCTGTAAAGCTGCGGCCAACAACTTCTGACCAATTCGCTGGTTACGAAAATCAGGGTGCACAGCTATAGTGGCAATATGGGCCTCATCCACAATCAACCAGGTAACAATCATCCCAATAATTTGATGTGCAGCATCCGATCGCCAGTATTCTACCACCTGAAGATCAGAGACCTCATTCTGCAGCAGTTCAAACCGATACGAATTTTCAGGCCAGGGCATGCTAAACGACATCTCATCGATGATCCGTACCTCTGCCACATCAGCTAGTTGCATCGGACGAATGCGAATCTCGGCATCCATACAGCAATGTCATCCTGGAATAGGCTCGCCAATATGTAAATAAAGCGGGGAAAGGCTCACTGGGTCATCCACCTGGCCAGATCGCCAACGCTGCCAGGAAATTTCCGCCAGATAAGAGGGTCTGCGCAAAGATTGCGCTGGGGATGCTAACAGGACGTTCTTGCGTTTTCGCGCCAACAAGGTGCGTTCTTCTTCGTTTAGCTCACCACATACCCAAGTTGGTGATTGAATACGAGCGGCCAAATTTTGGATATCAGTAATTTCTAGTGTACCATCTGACACCCAGGCGCCATCCTGGCAACGATACCAGCCCGCGGCCAAACGGCCCCGACCTGCCTGCAAAACAGCCACTAACGCCAAATTCTGAAGCGGTTGAGCGGCTGCCAAATAATCTAAAGTAGGCAGACCTACTAATGAAAGACGATTAGAAAGCGCCAGGCCTTTGGCTATCGCCAAACCGATACGTAGACCAGTGAATGAACCAGGGCCCGTGGCAACACCGATGGACTGCAACGCCGATGCCTTAATCCCTGTTCGTTCAAAAGCTTTTTCAATCGCGGGAGCTAATTCCACCGTGTGATAATTCTGGCTATTCCACACCGTCTCATAAGCCACCTGAAAACCATCATAAAGCGCAATCCCAACCAGGCGCGATGAAGTATCGATCGCCAATAACATCTAGCCTCCGTAAATATCCTTGCGCAAAGTATTTACCATTTGCCGGTAGTATTCGCCATGAGCCACCAGGAGCAAGTCGCGCTGGTTTTCCTCAATATAGGTAATGTGAATTGTCAGATTCTCGGCGGGCAACGCTTCTTGAACGCGCTCCGCCCACTCGACAACCATGGAACCGTTTTCCAACATCGTATCGAGGTCTAGATCAATTGCTTCTGTAGCCCCGCTTAATCGGTAGGCATCTACATGGTACATGTGTTTGCCTTCCGGGTGACGGTAAACATTAACTAACACAAAAGTCGGGCTGGAAACTGCATCCAAGGAACCCCAACCCGCACTGATACCCTGCACCAATGTTGTTTTACCAGCGCCCAAATCTCCAAGCAAACACACCACATCACCAGGCCGAAGCATAGCGCCCACCCGCATTCCGAAGCGGCGCGTTTGTTCGGGGCTGCGACTAAGGAATTCAAGAGAATGAGGGTTAAGGATTGGCATAACAAGATTATACGCCCTAATATATCTTACGTGCAGGGTATCACGTATCTGCCATTAGAACACATAACCGCAGGTAAATGATCATTTATCCAGTTTCTCCAGGCGGGCAAGAGAAGCAGCCACGCGCTTCAGGCCAACTTCTTCGAAGAAGATATCAACAACTTCTTCATCATCCTGAATTCGACTATTCAATACTATTCCTTCTCCCCAAACAGGATGCTTGATGCGCGAGCCTGGAGAAAACTTTATTTCTTTATACTCCACCATTCCACCGCTAGGAGGAGGTTGGACGCTGCCCGCGGGTTTTGAATTCCACTGCCAACTTTCTGCCTGCGAAGAAGAACGAGAGATTCTGCCCGAAGATTGGATTGAAATTTCATCCACCAATTCGGCCGGGATATCAGATAGAAAGCGAGATGGATCACAAGATTCGGCGTAACCATAAGCGCTTCGACTCTGAGTAAAGATCAGATACAAGAGATCTTTAGCCCGGGTCACTCCGACATATAGTAGTCGACGCTCTTCTTCCATAGCATCCGGATCATCGATAGAGCGTATATGGGGTAAAACGCCATCCACCAAGCCCACGATAAAAACTATCGGGAATTCCAATCCTTTGGCCGCATGTAAGGTAAGAAGGGTGGGTACACTCGCTTCTATATCGAGAGTATCCTGATCAGAGACCAGAGCTATCTCTTCAAGAAATTCACTCAAGGTTCGATCGCGATACTCGGCAGCCAATCGGCGTAATTCCATCACATTCTCCCACCGATCGCGCCCCTCCTCTGTTCCATCATCGATGTAGGTATGGTAATCCACATCGGTAAGGATTCGATCCAATAACTGCAGCGGCTGCAAATCCGATAATTGAGCGCGCCAATTTGATAGATGGCTGCCAAAAGTTGATAATGCTACCAAGGCGCGCCCAGGAAAAGCGCTGCGATGGGTGGATTCACTTCCCCTGCCAAGGTCGCACAAAATGTCAGTAGATGAGAGGTGTAACTTTTGAGCATACACACGAAGCGCAAGCAGTGTCTTATCACCAATACCGCGAGTTGGCACATTAATGATGCGAGACAAGCTGACCTCATCGCTGGGATTGTGAACCAGGCGCAAAAATGAAATCACATCCTTAACTTCCCGGCGGCCATAGAAACGTTGAGCCCCAACTAACTTATAGGGAAGATTAGCATGTAAAAAGGCTTCCTCCAAAACACGGGACTGCGCGTTGGTGCGATACATGATAGCAAAATCCCCTGCTTTGGCGCGCTGAGTTGCTATGGATTTGGCAATCGTCTCGACTACAAATGCTGCTTCGGCACGATCATCATAGGCCTCATACAGAATAACCTTCTGACCTCTCCCCCGATCTGTAAACAACTGCTTGTGTGTTCGATGGGGGTTGCGATCAATGATGGCCATGGCCACATCCAAAATAGATTGGGTAGAACGATAATTTTGTTCGAGTAGTATCAATTGTGAATCAGGGTAATCTTCCTCAAAGCGCAGCACATTCCGGTAATCTGCACCTCGCCAGGCATAGATGGATTGATCGGTATCACCAACCACATAGATATTTCGGTGAAAGGAAGCCAGGTGCTTGATCAGGCGATACTGGGCCAGGTTGGTATCCTGAAATTCATCCACCAAAATATGCTCAAACCGCCGGCTGTACTTTTCACGAATAACAGTATTATCTTCGAGGAGAAGAGCCGTCCAGAGCAAGAGGTCATCGAAATCAACGGCGTTGCTGGCCAACAAAAGCTGCTGGTAAAGAACGTATACGCGCTTGACCACTTCATCGCGATAGGTCTGAACAGGGAACTCGTCCGGTAAGATCAATTCATTTTTCGCATTGGAAATTGAAGCATGAACACCCAGGGCACGATAACGTTTTTCATCAATATTCAACTCTTGAATCGCTCTTTTTACAAGACCAAGTTGGTCATCAGAATCGAAGATAACATAATTAGAGTCGAAGGGTAGGTGTTCCGCTTCGCGACGTAATAGGCGAGCACAAAAAGCATGAAACGTACCGACCTGTGGTAAGCTGTGTGATCGCTGGCTATCTGCTGCCGAACCGGCTTCGATGATTGTGGTAATGCGTTTTTCCATCTCCCTGGCAGCCTTGTTCGTGAAAGTTACTGCCAGGATATTGTAGGGACGCACCCCCATTACTCCGATCAGGTAAGAAATACGGTGAGTTAATACCCGGGTTTTGCCCGAACCCGGTCCAGCCAATACCAGCACGGGACCCAAACCGGCGGATACGGCTTGCTGCTGCTGAGTATTAAGTCCAGTAAGGATATCCATAACCCCATCATTCTACCTTTACGCTCCAGGCATGTCAACGCTCCAAGAAGTGAAGTTGAGGTTGCCAAGAGAAGTTGTCTGAGCTAAAATCAGTTTATGACTTGGAACATGATCGGACACGAATGGGCGGTAGAATTACTGCAGGCGCATATTGCGAATCACAACATCCGCCACGCCTATTTAATTACCGGGCCTGAGGGAGTGGGCCGCCGGACATTAGCGTTAAGCTTAGCTCAGGCATTAAATTGCACTCAGCCACCCGCTCCTGGCCAACCATGCAACGCATGCCAGCACTGCCGGCGCTTCCGTGATATGTCACACCCTGATCTCAGCACTGTACAGTCTGACCAAGAAGGCGGAACATTAAAAGTTGACCAAATCCGGGATCTGCAGCACACTCTTTCGCTAACACCTTACGAGGCGCGCTATCGCATTGCCTTATTACTGCGATTTGAAGAGGCTCATATAAGCGCCCAAAATGCGCTGCTAAAAACCCTGGAGGAACCTTCTCCACAAGTTATCATGATCCTAACGGCTGTCAACGCCGAAATATTGCTTCCTACCATTGTGTCACGCTGCGAGGTTTTACGACTTCGCCCTTTGCCTCTTGAAAAAGCCAGCCTGGGCTTACAAGCACATTGGGATATTTCAGAAGAACAGGCCACTCGGTTAGCCCATCTTTCTGGAGGCTGCCCTGGACTCGCTATGAAGATGCATGTCCAGCCTGATGTGTTGGAACAGCGCCAAAATCGGATAAGTGATCTCTACCATATGCTTTCGACCGGTCGCGTTGAACGCTTTGCATATGCAGATCATCTATCGAAAGACAAAAGCGAACTGCGAAATATTATAGCAGCCTGGGTGAGCTTTTGGCGCGATATATTAATCGCAACTTCAGGTTCATCTGTTCCTTTCACCAATCTAGATTGGACAACTGAGATCGAAAAGCTGGCAACGTACCTGAATATTCCTACCGTGAATAGCGTTTTGCTTCGCCTCGAGCAAACCATGAATGCCATCAACCAGAATATCAATCCACGGCTCGCACTAGAGGTACTAATGCTAGACTTTCCATTTTTCGAGAACAAAAGATACTGAGATGGGGTACCTCAAAGGTAATATCCCAAGTGAACCAAGTTTATGCTATACTCTAGACGAGTTTGCTGGATAACCAGCAATTCATATTATTGCATATCTAGAATTCAGAATTATGAGTGCGGTTTCAAAAGATAACGGTACCACCCGCGAATCGCTTGAGCTTTTATACCATGTTAGCCGCGAGCTAACTTCTGCTCTTGAATTGCGTACCGTACTAGAGCGAGTCCTTTTTCTAGCCATGCGTACCGTGGGAGCCATCCGAGGTACTATTATCGTGATGGATGATAAAGGAAAACCGGTAGAATCCGCGATTATTTCTGGCGATCAATTCATGCAGCATACCACTCAACGGCTGCGTGCGACGCTTGACCATGGTTTGGCGGGTTGGGTGGTACGCAATCGCGAAGCCGCATTGATCAGCGACACCAGCCAGGATGAGCGTTGGATGCTGCGTCAGTACGATATAGAAGAGAAAACTGGACCCAAATCGGCAGTCAGCGCACCGTTAATGGCTCGGGAAAAACTGGTGGGGGTCATGACGCTAGTCCATCCCCAAGCCGGTTTTTTCACTTTAGATCATCTAGAATTGGTACAGGCTATTTCTGATCAGGCAGGGGTGGCCGTTTCAAATGCTCGCCTTTACGAGGAGAGCCAGCGCCAGGCACGCGCAATGACCGCCTTGGCAGAAAGCGCAGCCACGATCACCGGCAGTCTGAATGTAGAAGATGTTCTTTCCCGTATCTTGGAGCAAATCAGCCAGGCGCTAGCCGTTCCGGCCGTTGCACTGGCATTGATCGAACCCAACAGTCAAGATTTAGTGGTACGCGCCGCCACCGGTTGGAAAAAAGCAAAAGAAGAAGAAACAAGAATCAAAATTGGGCAAAGTATAGCCGGGTGGGTCGCCAAAGAAGGCCGAGGGGTGATCGTTCACGATGCTCACCAGGATCCTCGTTTCGATATCGAAACAGATCTCCGCACTGGCTTACGTACCCAGGCAATCGCCTGCGCCCCTCTTCGATACCGAGGACAAGTTATTGGCGTTCTTGAGGCGATCAACCCGACAGATGAATCATTCGATCCAGATGCGCTCTTTGTCCTGACAGGGATTGGTAGCCTGGCAGGAACCGCCGTAAGACACGCCCAGTTATTCGAACGCTTGCAAGCTGCACATCAGAGTTACCGTGATCTGTTTGACGATAGTATTGATCCCATCCTGATTACAGATTGGGAAGGAAATATTATTGAGGCCAATCGTAAGGCAACGGTAACTACAGAGTACAACAAAGAAGCCTTACGCCAAATGACCATTCAGAAAATCCATGCAGTCGACCAAGAACAAGTTGGAATAAATTTCGAAAAACTCAGCCCAGAAACTCCAATCTTTTATGAATCAAGACTGCGATCGAACAGCGGGTATGAGATGCCAGTTGAAGTCTATGTTCGACCGGTTGAAATAGAAGAAAACTCATACATACAGTGGCTCATCAGAGATATCACCGAACGCAAGAAATTGGACAGTATGCGAGAAGATTTGCTTTCCATGATTTACCATGATTTGCGTTCCCCACTGTCAAATGTGGTCTCCAGCCTGGATGTGCTTGATTCAATGCTTCCTGTAGAAGACGATCCTAGCATTCGCCCTCTTTTGGGCATTGCGCTGCGTTCAGTTGAGCGCATCCAACGACTGACAAACTCGTTACTAGATATCAATCGACTGGAAGCAGGCCAACCCGTAGGAGCGCGCCAGCCAACGCCTCCTGCCAGTATGATCGATGAAGCCTTTGACCTTGTTTCTCCAGTTGCAGAAAACAAACAACAAACCATGAACCGGGTTGTACCATCGGATCTATCGATGGTGGTAGTAGATGCAGAGATGATCCGCCGGGTAATCACCAACTTGCTCGAAAATGCCAGTAAATATACGCCAACAGGAAGCGATATTTCTATTGGCGCAGAAAATGCTGCAGAATTTGTCAAGTTTTGGGTGCAAGATAACGGACCAGGAATCCCGGCATCAGAACACGAGAGAATCTTTAATAAGTTTACTCGGCTGGAACAACGCGAGACCCTCAAAAAGGGATTGGGCCTTGGATTGGCTTATTGTAAACTGGCAGTCCAGGCACATGGGGGGCGAATTTGGCTGGAAAGCGAACCCGGCAGCGGGTCTTGTTTTTATTTCACTTTACCAATAGCTAGAGAAGGTTATGCCCGATAAAATAATATATTTCTGTCTTTTACCTGATAGGGTGTACTAGGTGTACTAATGGAAGAAATTTATCGTGGAATCTATTATGAAACAGCCTATTCAGGCGTAACGCTTGGCGCCTTGCTGCACCAGCACGGAACAGTTCTGATCGATGCTCCGTTGCGCGCTGAAGAAGGACGCGTATGGCGTGCAGCCTTGCTTAATAAAAGCAAAAATGTCAACCGTTTATTGGTGAACCTCGATGCTCATCCTGATCGCACTTTGGGAGCCAGGGTGATGGACTGCACCATTATTGCGCACCACAAAACCGCCCAGGTATTTCGTTCCCGCCCTTCAGTCTTCAAAGGCCAAAGTGCCGAGAGCGGATCGGAATGGGAGACTTATGACGAGGCAGTTGGCACGCGCTGGGCAGTACCAGATATCACATTCACAGATAGCATGTCAATCCATTGGGGACAGCCCGATATCATTTTGGAACACCACCCAGGCCCAATGCCTGGTGCCATTTGGGCAATTATTCCAGAGGCGGGTTTGGTCTTTGTAGGCGATTGTGTTATGGCTGACCAACCACCCTTTTTATCACAGGCTGATATACCATCATGGCTCGAGTCTCTTGATATTCTCAGCCAGAAATATAAGAATTTTACCGTGATCAGTGGGCGCGGAGGACCTGTTGCATATGATTCAATTCGCGCCCAGCAGCATATTTTAAGCAATATCCAGGCAGAATTATTGAAAGTTCCGCAAGATGACATTCCAATAGAATACACCGAAATTATCATCCCAGCTATTTTGAAAAATCTGGAATTCTCTGCGCAACTCGAAGAGCAATATATTCAACGCCTGCGCCATGGCTTGATACAGTACTTTACCCGACACTATCGTCCAACTGATTCTGCAGTTGAGGAATGATTGGATTTGGATCATAGATACCATTATTGATAAAGGAGCCCCTTGCCCGACTCACCTTACTTGTCCATCTTTGAACTTGCGCGAGGAGGAACCGTTGAGACCATTCATTACGGTTCTGTTGCTATAGTTAATTCTCAAGGTGAACTTGTTGCCTGGTACGGCAATCCTGAAACAATTACATACTTGCGCTCTTCAGCAAAGCCATTCCAGGCACTGCCTTTTATTGAAAGCGGAGGACAAGAAGCGTACAATCTCAGCCTGAAAGAAGTGGCTATCATATGCGCATCTCATTCCGGTACTGATGAGCACGTGGCAACCGTCAAGGCTATCCAGGCTAAGGCCGGTATCCAAGAAGAAGATCTATTATGTGGTATTCACCCACCCAGCCATCGCCCCACCGTAGCAGCCATGAGCCAACGGAATGAAGTGCCAACGGAAAACAGGCATAATTGTTCCGGCAAGCATACCGGCATGATTGCATACGCCCGGAAACAAAACTTACCCTATCGACTGTCAGATCATCCTTATATCGATCCAAACCATCCTGTTCAGAAAGACATTATCCGGGCTTTTGCTGAAATGTGCGGATTGGCAACGCAACAGATCAATATTGGCATCGATGGGTGTTCAGCGCCAAATTTTGCAGTGCCTTTACGCAACGCGGCGTGGGCTTATGCGCGTTTATGTGATCCAAGCGGTTTACCAGAGAAACGATCACTAGCCTGTCAGACAATCAGCACGGCAATGATCACCTATCCCAATATGATAGGAGGACCTGACAGTTTTGACACACGGTTAATGCAGGCTGTCCGCCTGAAAGTGTTATGCAAAGGCGGAGCGGAAGGTTTTCAAGCTTTGGGCATCATGCCTGGCGCAATCTTTCCGGGATCGCCGGCATTAGGTATCGCTTTTAAGATCTCTGACGGTGATCTACAGGGGCATAATCTTGCCGCTGGAGATAAACGTGGTTTCATTCGACCGGCAGTGACCCTGGAAATTTTACGACAATTGGATGTGATCACACCCGATGAATTGGAGTCTTTATCCGAATATGGTCCATCTTTTGAGTTAACCAACTTCAGGAAGTTGATCGTTGGCAACGCATATCCTTGCTTTACGCTAAACCGTAAGGAATAATTGCCTAATTGAGCTATGAATAACCTTGAGCGCGCCAGGGCCGTACATAACAAGCTCTTAGAATTTTATGGACAGCCCACCTGGCGAAATCCATGCCCGGCACTGGATGAGTTGATCTCAACTATCCTATCCCAAAATACCAACGATACCAACCGTGACCGCGCCTATCAGTTACTAAGAAAGCGTTTCCCCACCTGGGAAGCGGTACGTGATGCGCCTGTCGAAGAGATAATCGATACAATCCGGACAGCCGGGCTGGCCAACAAGAAAGGGCCTCAAATACAAGAAACATTGCGAGCCATTACAGCCGAGCGCGGTTCACTCGAGTTGGATTTCTTGAAGGAGCTTACACCCCAAGAAGCCGGCGCCTGGTTGCAAAGTTTCAAAGGTGTTGGGCCTAAAACAGCCGCTATTGTGCTACAATTTTCATTAGGTAAGCTGGCTTTCCCTGTCGATACACATATCTACAGGGTGAGTGGTAGGATTGGGCTGCGCCCAGCAGAAATGAATGTGGAAAAAGCACACCAACACCTGGAAATGCTCTTCCACCCGGATACATACTATGCGGCTCATCTGAATATCATCCGGCTAGGGCGAGAAATATGTCGAGCCCGAAAGCCAAGTTGCTCGATCTGTCCTTTGAAGTCGCTGTGTGATGAAGCAACCATAATACTGAAAACATGATCTCTTGATCCAGCAAAAGGTGACAAGGAAAATGGAAAAAGAAAAACAATCAATACAACTACTCAGTGAGACCCTATCACAATTACACGAATTAGGTCTACCGGACCAGGCGAATGCTCTACTTGAACAGGCGCAAAAACAGCAAGCAGATATTCAGAACGAACAAGCGGATCTGGAGAAAGCACTGGAAGAGGTTCGGACAGCCCAATCAAAATTTGTCTCGGTGGTTACCCATGAATTACGCTTGCCATTAACCTCCATCAAAGGATATACCGATTTGCTACGCCAGGGTATCATCGGACCGATCAATGAGCAGCAGCAGAACTTTCTAAACGTGATCCGGAACAATGTGGAACGAATGTCAGCATTGATCTCCGATCTCTCTGACATGTCCCACGCAGAAGAAGGTAGAATTAAGCTTAACTCCAAAACATTTATCATTATCGATCAGGTTCAGCAAATCGTGCAAACCTGGAAAGCGCGCTTCGAAGAAAAGAATCTAAGTTGTACTGTTGAAATTCCTGCAGATCTACAAATAGAAACAGACCCAAGCCGCTTCAACCAAATACTTGGCTACATGATCAGCAATGCCTGGAAATATACCCCCAACGATGGGAAAATTATATTACGCTCGCAGAGCCTGGGCGACTCGATCCAGATCAGCGTATCTGACTCCGGCGTTGGAATTGGGCAAGAAGATCAGGAAAAAGTATTTATGCCCTTCTTCCGATCTGATCACGAAGCTGTGCGCGAGCATCCAGGCTGGGGGCTGGCTTTACATGTTGCCAAATTATTAGTGGGCATCATGGGAGGCAAGATCGGTTTTACGAGCGAACTGAATAACGGCAGTACATTTTGGTTTTTGCTGCCGAAGAATTCCCCCATCATTTAGTATGTCATATCCTGCGAGGAGTAAAGTCACAGGCGAATTGTGACCTTTGACAATTAGAGAAACATCAGTATTTGCAGTATCATAAGTGCACAGATGGGATAGGATATTACCTATTGCTCATCGCTGTTTCCTCCTTTGGCGAAAGCCTCCGCCGGTTCTTCCTCACCAACCCGGCGGAGGCTGTTGTTTACATAATATGTTTATGCTTTCAAACGAACCTATAGCTGCTGATCCGCAACAGGTAATACCAAAGTGAACCTGGTGCCCTGGCCCAAATTAGATTCGACCCAAATTCGCCCCTGATGGTTTTCAACAATCGACTTAACTATCGCCAATCCTAATCCTGTGCCCGGTGTATCATACGGAACATTGCTGGCGCGATAAAACTTGTCAAAAA
The DNA here is from genome assembly GCA_964629965.1 of uncultured Anaerolineaceae bacterium. Classification (GTDB taxonomy): domain Bacteria; phylum Chloroflexota; class Anaerolineae; order Anaerolineales; family UBA4823; genus CAZVRZ01. Next base: position 9,419 of record CAZVRZ010000091.1, on the reverse strand, counting down.
TATAGGGTTGATCGGTGGGTGGAATTCCCGGGCCATTATCGGTAAATGACAGAATAATTTGATCTCCCTCTGCCTGCGCTATAACACTAACCTCCCCCCCTACAGGCGTGTATTTGTTCGCATTGCCAATCAGGTTTGTGAACAATTGCCGCAGCCGTACGGGATTTCCAAGTATAGGGGGCAATTTCTCAGGAATCTTGACGATCAATTTCTGCTGCTTCTCTTCAAAGCGAATACGCAACCCCTCGACCGAATAGTTGATCAACGCATCCAGAGGCGCAATTTCTTTGCGTGCATCAAATCCGGCCTCAATGCGACCCAAATCTAACAAATCGTTGATCAGGGCAGTAATATTGTTGACGCTGAACTGAATTCGACGGATAAATTCCCGCTGTTGATCTGTAACCGGACCAGCCCGATCCAACAATTCTACATACCCTAAAATCGCAGTAAGCGGGGAGCGCAGATCATGCGAAACTGTACTGACAAAATCGCTCTTAATCCGATCCAACTCTTTCAAGTGGGTAATATCTTGCATTGTCACTGCCAGGCCTACCTCAGGGATTGGCGTTACCTGTGCATATAGAACCCGACCGTCTTCGAGACTGATTTCACTGCGGCTTGGATGAACCCGTTTCTCATCAAAGATCTCTAATAGGTCAGGGTGATGAATCAACTCTTTGATGGGTCTACCCTCCTGGCTTGTGTCTTCAATGCCAAAGGCCGAAGCCACCATCCGATTGGCTATGACCAATCTACCATCGAAATCGACAACAAGAACACCATCTTCTACTTTCTTCAAGATAGTTTCTAGTTTCTTTCGTTCCAGGTTGGTATGCTCGTAAGAGCGCGCGTTTTCAATAGCAATCGCCGCGTAATCGGCCAGAGCCGAAACCATGACAAGGTGTTCTTCCAAAAATGGATGACCACTTTGTCGATTATCCACCCCTAAAATACCAATGATACGATTATGCACCTGTAAAGGCACATAAATTAACGTGTGCACCAAATAAGATGTTTTGATCTTTTGAGGTGTCTGAGCATTGATCGCCAAGGGTTTACCCGTGCGCATGACTTGACCTGCCAAGGTGTCACGGATGGGCAGGCGGAATTTGCGAACAAAATCTTCCTGGAAATTGCGCGCAGCTCGCATGTAGAGCTCGCCCGTATCCTCATCCAATAACAATAGACTACCTTCTTCTGCACCAGTCAGATCAACTGCAGCATCCACCACTGTCGTTAAAATACTATCAAGTTCAAGCAAACTAGTGACCGAACGACCAACTCGCTGTAGAGCTTCCAAGCCATCGACACGTTTTTGAAGCATCTTTGTATTACGGCGAGATTCTAAAGCAGCCCATTCGACAAGTCGCCTACGCTTCGTCAAGCCACTTTCTACTGCCTTGATCACATCCGCCGGCCGCAGAGGTGGTAAAAGGCAATCCACAAACCCAGCCCGAAATGCACGCGCCAAATTATCCTGAGATGAGGTTGACGCCAACAACAACGCCACCAGAGCTGGATAGTATCCTAGCAGTTTCTCGCCAAATTCAATGCCGCTTCCCCCAATCAGGTTTTCTCCAACGATCATCAAATCTGGAGGAGTAACCCGCGCCATTGTCTCGGCAGTGGGCGGATCTGCAACCAGGGTTACATCATAGCCGGCCGGACGGAGAACCGCCCGATCGAGCATACTTCCGACACTAGAATCTGAGATTACAAGTAATATCTTCCCATTAGACATGAAATGGTTAATCCTTCGCTAAAGGCAACGTAAAGTAAAGTGATGTACCTTGTTCTGGTTTACTTTCGGCCCAAATTTTACCACCATAAGATGCAATGATTTCTTTGGTTAGTTTCAACCCAATTCCCAAGCCGCCAAACCTTCGATTGGCTGTACTACTTTTATTGACAATCCCATCAAAGAGCCGACCAAGCTGCCTCTCATCAAGGCCACCACCATGATCTTGTACAGTAACCCGAATTTCCGATTCGGCGCTCTTTTCCAGCCGCAGAGTTATCTGGCCTGAGGGGCTATTATACCGAATAGCATTAGACAGCAAAGCGTCCAAAGCAGCCGCGACATGAACATGATTCGCATTAACCTGAAGTGTATTTGGTGGCAATTCGGCAAAAATCGTCATTCCGAATTGCTGCACCAATGGCTGAAACTTCGCCACTCCTTTACGGATCAAATCATTCATATCCAAAGCATCTTTGGTACGCAGATTCTCTGCTGATTTGGAGGCAGACATGGATTTGGAAATATCGTCAACAGCTTTAAGACGATCTTTAACAACCATCAGGGCATTATTTTGTTCTACATTAAGCTTGCCCATCGTGTTTCCAAGAAGCATATCAATATTGCCACGAATAATTGAAAGAGATTCGTCTAGTTCTTTTCCAGCTTTTAGCAAAAGCTCGTCAATAATCTTTTCACTAACCGTGGCAGAATCGGCTACCTGCTGAAGAACATGTGCTCGATCTTCAATCGTACGGAATAATCTTGCATTGACCAGAGCGATCGAAGCGTAATCCGCTACTGCTTCCAACAAAGCTTGATTACTTGCACCAAAAGGATGAGCAGCCTTCCGTACCACCACCAACAGGCCGATTACCTCATTCTTCACTTTAACAGGTACCACAAGAGCAGATTGACCTAATTGAGCGACTTTAAAGCGCTTGAGAGGATCACCGTGAATTGAAAGCGCTTCGCCCGAAAGGGCTACAAGGGAGCTCAATCCATCATCCCAGGGTTTATTAATATAAGCAGATATGCTTTTGGGCAAATTACGATGAGCACTAAGAATATAAGCCTTACTGCGATCATCCCGAATCAAGAGCCAGGCTACATCGCCATCCACAATGTACGCGGCCCCCTCGACAATTTTATCGAACAAGGAACGTAAATCGGTGACGGAAATCACTGCTTTACCAATGGCAAATATGGTAGTTAATTCTCGCACTCGGCGTTGCAATTCCTGGTTGGTCTGATTCAGTTGCCGTGACAATAATTCTCGTTCACGCCGCGCCCGAACCTGTTTTAGAAGCCGCTCAACTGCAGAAACCAATTCTGTCTCACGAAAAGGCCACATGAGAAAGTCAGCCGCGCCTAAACGAAACGATTGGATAATATCCCCTTCCATGCCCTCAGAAGCTAAAACCAGTATCGGCACATCCAGACCTTGAGAAGTTAAAGCCACCAACATATCCTTACCGCTTAAGCCCGGCAAACTCAGGTTGACAATGATGATATCCGGGGAAAACCGTAATGCCTCTGGGATAGCAGAAGAAGCAGATCCAACAACCTCTACCCGAAAACCCATAGGGACTAGAGTCTGGCGAGAAATAAGATCAGCGATTTCGGGATCGCTTTCAACAAGAAGGATACGTTCCTTGGGTGTGTTCATGCATCAATCATAGCACGGTTATATTAAAAAGGGGAGGTAATTCAAATCGATATTTTGTAAGTTCAACAGAATTCTCGAATTTATGATGAGAAATTTATAAGAATAGGCGTAAGGTGCTTGACTCTTCCCGCCGGATGCGCATAAAATGGTACTAGAAATGGCTCATTCAAAATATACTTCAATAGACCTACATCATGGAATACAAAGATTATTATAAAGTTCTCGGTGTCGAACGCAATGCCTCTGAAGATACAATCAAACGCGCCTTCCGCAAGCTAGCACAAAAATACCACCCCGATCGCAATCCCAACGATCCAAAATCGGAAGAAAAATTCAAAGAGATTAACGAAGCGTACCAGGTGCTCAGCGATTCACAAAAACGCGCTCGTTACGATCAACTTGGCGAGTCTTATACTCATTGGCAACAGCGGGGCACTCCATCTGGGGGGTTCAATTGGGACGATTGGTTTACCAGACCGTCCAGTGGTGGAGCGCGCGTGGATGTTGGCAACCTGGATGATTTGCTAGGCGGCGAATTCTCAGAGTTTTTTAGGAGAATATTTGGCGGTATGCCAGATGTAAGAGGCGCATCACCAGATTTCGGACAACGCTCCGCAATCCCTTCTTACCAACAGCAGGTCAAGATCAGTCTGACAGAAGCCTATCAAGGAGCTACAAGAAGGTTAGACAGTGAGGGAAGACACCTGGAAGTAAAAATCCCAGCTGGCGCACGAACCGGTACCAAAGTGCGCGTTGCAGATGCCATCCAGACCAGTAACCGTGGACAAAGAGCGGATTTATATCTTGTTATCGAAGTGGCAGATGACCCTCGTTTTGAACGCAAAGGTGATAATTTGCATACTGCTGTACCAATCGATCTTTTCACCGCAGTGCTTGGAGGTGAAGTCATGGTACCTACCCTTGCCGGCAATGTTGTTTTGACGATTCCGGCAGGAACACAGCCAGAGCAAGCTTTCAGGTTATCAGCTCGGGGCATGCCGCGCTTGAAGAATCCTTCTACCCATGGAGATCTTTTTGTGCGAGTTAAGATTCAGATTCCTCGCAACCTGAACCCCAAACAACGGGAGCTTTTTCAGCTATTATCGCATTCATAAATTAAGTGAGCGACATACAATTTCATACGTATTCCACCCACTAGTTGAGAGAGGAGTCGATCATGCTGACGGAATCCAATTTGCAGGAACTGCTCGATTATCAGGCAAAATATCCGGTAGTGAGTGTCTACCTGAACACGGATCCGGTAGTAAGCAGCGCAGACGCGTACAGAATTCAGTTACGCAATCTATTGAAAGACATCGATTTATCCCAAGATGTAACCGCCATTGAACGATATTTTGAGCATGAGTTTGATTGGTCTGGAAGAAGCGTGGCTGTTTTTTCATGCGCGCCGGAGAAGTTTTTCCGCTCTTATCCCCTGGCAGTCCCGATCCGCAGTCGGGTGCGTGTCAGTTCTGCCCCCCACGTGAAACCCCTGGCCGATCTACTAGATTTTTATGGAGGATATGGGGTTGCTTTAGTTGATAAACAAGGGGCGCGCCTATTCTATTTTCACCTAGGCCAATTACGCAAGCAAGAAGGTGTGCTCGGAGAAAGTATTCGACACACCAAACGAGGCGGAGCATCTTCAATGGTGGGTAGACGAGGAGGCGTGGCGGGACGAACAAACCATGTTGAGGAAGCTACCGAACGCAATATGAAAGACGTTGTTGATACCGCCGCACACTTCTTCTCAGATAATAACATTCGCCGGGTACTTATCGGAGGCACAGATGATAATGTGGCTTTGTTCCGCAGTTTGCTGCCCAAAAGTTGGCAAAGCCTGATCGTGGGCACATTTCCGATGAGTATGACCGCCAGCGCCGAGGAAGTAATGTCTCGAACGATGGAGATTGGCCAACAAGCTGAAGATCGGCAAGAAATTCATTTGGTGCAAACCGTACAAACGAATTCAGCTAAAAAGCGAGCGGGAGTTATCCACCTTGAAGATACTTTGTCAGCCGTTCATGATGGCCGCGTGCAGATATTGGTGGTTCGCGAAGGCTACCGGGCGCCGGGATTCTTGTGCCTGGGTTGCGGCTACTTGACTGCCGCCGAGATGCACACTTGCCCCTTCTGTGGTAACAAATTCGACCGGATTCAAGATGCAGTCGAGATGGCTGTCCGCAAGGCTATGCAGCAAGGAAGCGATGTGGAGTTTATCCACAACGAACAAGCGGCAGAGAGACTGAGCGATATCGGCGCCATTTTACGCTACTAGAAACTTGAGGGCTTGCCCGTTTAAAATCATCGGGACAAGCCCTCAATCATTTACGCTCGACTTCCACCCATAGATGCTTGCCATCGGTAGCCAAATGGATCCAACCATTACGGTCGGTGCGCAGCAATGAATAACCTTCCAGAGCAGTTAACGTCTCTGGAGAAGGGCGGCCCGAGGTATCCGTTGCTGAAACGCTGAGCAATACCACCTGCGGGTTCAAGGTTGCCAGCCAGGTTGGCTGGTTAGTGGCAGCATAGCCGCTATCTGCCAGGATCAAAGCGCTGACTGATCCGATTGCCTGTCCGGTATCAAGCGTATCTATATCGTCAAAATCGATGCCGAAAGGCATCAGCATCCTGAAATTCTGCCAGGTTAATAAGAAGCTTCCGCCACGATTGCCAACCGTGAGCGTCTGTAAACTTGCACCTTCGCCCAAATCGATCGCCTGGCCGGCCTGCAAACTTTGCCAGGGTACATCTGTATTGATCAACGCTTCATAAAGCAGCCGAGAAGACCGAGAGGCATGTGTCGGTCCAGCCCAAAGGACCTGCTCAATTGGGAATCTGGTTAAAACCGATGGCAAGGCAGCAAGCTGCTCATCTTGATTGGCAGCCACGATCAAAAAATCTAGTTTTCGATCAAACAGAGGCAGCCGCCGCCCTAGGCTTGCAGATAAACGAGTGGCGCTAGCGCCGCCGTTGATCAACAGGTTACGCCCCGTAGGAGTCTGGATCAGCACTGCTTCGCCACACCGCCCATAGTCACAGACATCTAAAAGGATGATATGTAAACGCTCATCGGGTGCCAATTGGGCATCTCGCCAAATTAGGGTAGCCAACACCAGGACAAGCGCCAATGGTAAAGCAGGCCTGATGGAGATATGCTGCCCTGTTAACCAGTTCCGTAAATACTTTCCAGTAAATGTGTAAGACAACACCAGCAGATAATAGATCACAATAACCAGGAAAGCCACCTGCCCGAAGCGAATTTCCCCTCCAGGGAAAGCGCCTAAGGATTCCACAATCCGAACGGTGAAAAGCAAAAAAGGCCAGGCTAACCAGGCAACAAGCTGACCCAATGGGATTATCACTAACCCAACCAATATCGACAAACCACCAAGGATCATAACAGCCGGTTGAACTGGCAAAACCAGAGGATTGGCAATCAAAGCCGAAATCGAGATGCGCCCAAAATAATAAACCGTAATAGGCAAGGTCATCACCTGGGCTGCAAAAGTGAATAAGAAGAATTCTCCAACCGGCCCGGCAACCTGCACAGCCAACGGTTCAGGGATCCACCGCTTTGCCAGGGCAACAAAACCCTGCGTTATTGGCTCAGAGAAAAGTATCAATCCAAGCGTCGCTCCTACCGAAAGCTGGAAGCCGATATCCCACAGAACATTAGGGTCGAATAAAGCCATTAACGCAGCAATGAAAGCCAGGCTGTTCAAGCCATGTTGACGGCGCCCCACCTGGCTGGAGAAGACTCCCAGCCCCCCCATGATTGCAGCCCGCACGACGGCAGCACTTCCCCCTACTAGAATAGTATAAAATGCAATGGCAATCAAAGCAGCAAATGCTCCACGCCAACGTCCCAAAAGCCGGCGGAAGAGTTTTATCAAAAATCCCGCCAACACTGAAAAATTGAAACCAGAAATGGCGATAATGTGTGCCGTGCCTGTCCGTATAAAAGCTTCTTCTAGCGGAAGCGAAATGCCCGATTCAATCCCCAGCAAAATTCCCGCCAGCAGAGATGCTTCCGGATCCGGATAAAGACGGTAAACTATTTGAAAAGCTTTCTCGCGCAAACGATAGGCTATCTGGCGAAGACCTTTCTTTTGTTCTGGAAGAAGCAGTTGAACTTTGGCGCTTTGCATCAAGCTATAAACACCATGGCGCGCCAGGTATTCACGGTAGGAATATGCTTCTGTTTCAGGAGGCGTCTTTAAATATCCTTCCAGGCGAACTCGATCCCCATAACGCCAGGTTTTCCCCACAGTTGTCGAAACTTGCACATCGCCTTCAACCAGTTCAAACAAAAAAGTGTCTTCGGGTCTGACTTTTTCGGCGCGGACGCGCATCCTGGCAAGCCCGTCCATTACTTCGGCAGGTTCAACCAACGTTCCCTCGATGATTACCTTCTGGTAAACATCGTTATAGTTCGCGAGTGAATCACTTGTGTGTACCAGTCTTGTGCTCTGAAAACGCGCCGCACCAAGAAACAACACACTCAACAAGATCAGTGTCGGGAGTGGTAATGAGAAATCCGGAAATTTGAGGATACTCAAAAGAAAAAAACGTTTTGCCAGTACAGAAAGCTGCCGCGCATACTGTCGAGTACACCAGAAGGCGGCCGCCGCGACAACTGCCAGACCAAGCCAGATTGGCAAAGGCAAAGAAAAGAGATCAGATAGAATAACACCTACGAGAAAAGCCAGTGAGATCCAAAACAGTGGCATAGACCAGGTAGTTATCTAGAATCGGGAAATACTTGTTGTTAAAATATGCTGCCGGCCAGAGCAGACTGAATCAATGAGGGCGTTTAAAACGGCCCGTTTCAGTCTTAAAACGAACATCTTTTTCGATGGTCAAGCGCAAACCTTCGAGCAAAGAAATGTGGGAAACATAACCTAGCTTTTCCTTTGCCAGAGAAAGGTCAGCGCACATACGAGAAACACCGGCATCTGTACGCGGGTTATGTATAATCTCCGCATTGGTGGTAGTAACTTCCAGGACTAAACGCACCAGGTCGCGCACACTGGTTTCAATTCCACTGCCAATATTAATCACCAGTTTATCAAGGTTGGGAGCAGTCGCTGCAGCAATCATTGCCGTCACTACATCATCCACATAGACATAATCTCGAGTTTGCAGCCCGTCACCATGCAATACGATCGTTCCCCCACGGAGCGCCTGACGCAACAGATTCATGATCACAGGCGGGTGTGAGGCAGGCAAATGCTGTCCAGGTCCATAAGCATTGAACACGCGTAAGCTGACAGTTTCAATTCCCCATAGATCGCCAATCGTACGGACGTAATATTCAGCCGCCAATTTCGATACAGCATAGGGAGAGTGCGGGAATGGAACGGCAGTTTCCTTAAGCGGCTGAACACCTTGATCACCATACACTGCCCCAGAAGAGATCAAAACCACTCTACGAACACCAACATCTCGCATCGCTTCCATCAGGCTAACAGTTCCGCCCACGTTAACTGCATTGTATTCTCGTGGATAGATCACTGATTCGGGAACGGATACCCGTGCTGCCAGGTGATAGACACAATCAACATCCTGAAGCAGTGTCCATAATTTGGGGCGATCCGCCACATCGCCGCGTGTAAAATGAATATCCTGTGAAAGTGCATTCGGGTCACCCGTTGAGAGATCATCTAAACCGCGTACCTGATGACCTTCCCAAGCCAGGTGGTTCGCCAACGAAGCCCCTAGAAATCCTGCTGCACCAGTAATTAAGAAGTTCATTGCAATCTATCCTAAAGTAAGTTAACTAAGTAAACCGCTAAAAGTATTTTTAACAACTTCACAACCAAAATAGCAGTTTGCTCAAGTGATTGGCCGATTTTACGCATCCATTTCGTTAAATAACTTTCGGCTATTCACAATAACAGCTAACACGAATTGATTATAGCATGATCAGAAAAAAGGTAGGACTTTGGGAGGGTGTTGAAAAAAGGCAAAGGGTAGAGCCAACCGGCTGAAAAACATCAAAAA
>CAZVRZ010000090.1:0-21502 GCA_964629965.1 uncultured Anaerolineaceae bacterium | reverse complement strand
CCGGGGTGTTGTTGCCCACCAGGTCCCAGTTGCCCTCTTCGGTGTAGAACTTGATGGCGAAGCCGCGAATGTCGCGTTCGGCGTCGGCGGCGCCGCGCTCACCGGCAACGGTGGAAAAGCGCACGAAGACATCGGTTTCCTTGCCGATCTTGGAAAAGACCTTGGCGCGGGTATAGCGCGTGATATCGTGGGTGACGGTGAATTTGCCGAAGGCTCCCGACCCCTTGGCGTGCATGCGGCGCTCGGGGATCACTTCGCGGTCGAAATGGGCCAGCTTCTCCAGGTACCAGGCGTCCTGCATCAGCATGGGGCCGCGCGGGCCGGCGGTGAGAGCATTATCGTTATCAGGCACGGGTGCGCCTGCAGCGGTGGTAAGTTTCTTTTTCTTATCTTTTGCCATGGGAAATCTCCTTTATTTTTTAAGTTTGAATGGATGGTTTGTCTGAGTGGGGTGAGGCAAACGCTATTCGTTCTTTTTCACCTCCTCAGGTGTGGTCAGCCGGGACGGCATACCCGGCAAAGTTTTCTGGCAGCCGGCGCACAAGCCGTAAAATGTGAACTGAGCGCGCGTGATCTGGTAACCAGAAGCTTCTTCCAGCTTCCTGATCATGGAAGCGTCCAGGTTAAGATCTGCGTCGATGATCTGGTTACAGCGGGTGCAAACCAGGTGGGGGTGAGGTTCTGGGCGGCTGCCATCGTAATGGCTGTCCTCGCGCAGTTCGATCTCAAACACCTGGTCGATTTCTTTGAGCAAAGCCAGTGTTTTGTAGACCGTAGCCTGGCTCATGGTGGGGAAGCGGGCGTTGATCTGGGCGTAAAGCTGCGCTGCGCTGGGATGTCCCTGGCTGGCGGCAATCAGCCGCACCAGCTCAACGCGCTGGGGAGTCAAGCGGAAGTCATGCTCTTTCAGAGCGGCGATGAGTTCGTTGAAACGGGTTTGTGGATCGGTCATGGTAACCTGGTTTCGATAATAAGTATTTATAGAGAATTGTTATCTATAAGTATACTTGAAGAAGTTGTAAATGGCAAGGGCATTTTGTTGTACAATTAAACCGGGAGTGCGAGCGAGAGCAGGCAGACCCCCTCCCGCCCTCCACCATCCTATCCCTGGAGTAATATGAGCGACATCACTATCGAAGTATTGATCGTTTTTCTCTTGATCCTGTCTAACGGTATTTTTTCGCTGTCTGAAATGGCGATCATTGCGGCCCGCAAGACCCGCCTGCAGCAAAGGGCCGATGATGGGGATGCAGGCGCCAGGGTCGCCCTGGACCTGTCCGAAGAACCTACCCGCTTCCTTTCTACCGTTCAGGTCGGCATCACCACCATTGGCATCCTCAGCGGCGCAGTTGGTGGCGCAACCATTGCCGAACAGATCGGCGCGGCGTTAGGGAAGATTGCCTGGCTGGCGCCTTACAGCGAGGCAATCGGTGTGGGGATCGTTGTCTTGGCGATCACGTACTTTTCGCTGATCATCGGCGAGCTGGTACCCAAACGGCTGGCACTGAACAACGCCGAACGCATCGCCGCCAAGGTAGCCGCCCCGATGAATTTCCTGGCCCGCCTGGCTACGCCGGTGGTGACGCTGTTGAGCGTATCCACCGAGATGGTGCTGCGTTTGCTGGGATATAAGCCGTCGGATGAACCTACCGTGACCGAAGAGGATGTCAAGCTGATGATCTACCAGGGCGCCCAGGTGGGCGTGTTCGAAGAGAGCGAGCAGGAGATGGTGGCGCGCGTCTTCAGGCTGGGCGACCGCCGGGTAAGTTCTTTGATGACGTATCGCACCGAGGTGGTTTTCCTGGACCTGGACGACCCGCTGGATACCAACCTGGATAAGATCGCCGCCTCTGGGCATGCGCGCTTTCCGCTGTGCCAAGGCAGCCCGGATGAAGTGATCGGCATTATCCATGCCAAAGATCTATTCGCTCAGACGCGGCGCTGCCAGGCGATTGACCTGCGGGAAATCGTGCAACCGGCCGTGTTCGTTCCCGAGAGGATGTCTGTCCTGGAATTGTTGGAGCGGCTGAGGGAGGAGAAGAGCCACCTGGCCTTGATCATCGATGAGTTCGGCGGGATCACGGGGCTGGTGACGATCAACGATGTGCTCGAGGCCATCGTGGGCGATATTCCCACGCTGGAAGACAAAGCTGATGATCCGCCCATTGTCCGGCGTGAGGACGGTTCCTACCTGCTGGACGGTATGCTTTCTACCGAAGAACTCAAAGATTTGCTGGGGTTGGATGAACTGCCCGATGAAGAGAATTCCGGTTATGAAACGCTGGGGGGCATGCTCATGGCCGAGGTCAAGCACATTCCTACTGCCGGCGAAGTGGTGTGCTGGGAGAACTGGCGCTTTGAAGTGGTCGATATGGATGGTTACCGCGTCGACAAAGTGCTGGTTGCGCTGCAATCCGGCACGTCACAAGCTGCTGATGAAGGGGCGGCCTAGCGGGTGGCCAGCAAGGCATCGATCAGGCGCCGGCGTGACTGAAAGCAGCCACCTGTCCAGGCCAGAATAATAAGATAACTGCACTGGCGACGAGTCCACTGCGGTGATGGTGCGCACCCGCTGGGGCTGCTCGACGGCGCCAATCTGGCAGATATAGCTGCCCATGGACTGCCCCACCAGGTGCGCCTGGCTGATGGCCTCAACATCCAGGATGGCGATCAGCTCAAGGGCAGCATTTTGCAGCGAAAAGCGCTGGTAGGGCCTGGAAAGGCCATGACCTGGCGCGTCCCAGGTGATGACTTTATAAGCTATTCCTGGCTGCGCCGGCGCTGGGTTAGCAACATCACGATGATGCCCATCGCTACAATGAGAACTAATAAGATGCCCAACTGCCAGGCGATCTCGCCCAGTCCGGCGCCGTGCTGCGAGATTTCGATCACCGGTTGGATGACGTAGTAGGTGGGGAAGATTTTGGCAATCCACTGCGGGATTTCGGGGAACATGTACACCAACGCCGGGGCGTAGAGCACAATGCCCATGGATTTGACCGTGGCAAAGAGCGAGTTGATGTCCTTGAGCAGCATGCCTAGCAGCACGCCAAACTCGGCCGCCAGGATGGCGCCCAGCACCAACACGCCGACAAGCAGGCCCATATTGCTGCCCAGGGCGCGGTTCAGGGCCAGGATGACCAGCCCCATCACCGTGCTGACGACCACCGCCATCAGCCCTTTGGAGACGTAAATCTCATTCATCGTGGTTGGGGTTACCGCCAGGGCCGAGAGCGTGCGCTTCTGCTTTTCGGCGACCAGCGAGGAGGCCGGCAGCATCATGCCGCCGAACATAATGCTCATCATGACTACAAAGGGCAGCAGGCGGTCTTCCCAGGGTAAGGAGGATGTATTGCCCAGCACCGTGGTGGCAATCTCGACTGGCGACTCGTGCCCGGCAATGGCGCGCACCCAGGCGGTCATCGCCATTGCCAGCATCACACGGTCTTTCACCAGGCTCTCGCCCCAAATGTAAGCCAGCATGCGCGTGGCCTGCCCGCCGGTCACCCGGGCGTCGAAGTCTGCCGGCAGCACGATGCCGATATCCACCGCGCCCATTTGCGCCGCTTCCTTCAACTCGGCCTCGCTGGCGTATTCCCGCACAATGAAAGCTTCCATTGCCTCGGCCGAGCGGGTGAACTGCGAATCGCCTGCGTCGTTGATCCCCAGGCGCGGCTTGTTGGCGAACAGCGTGCCGAACAGCAATGATAAGACAAAGCTCAACACCAGGGGTATTACCACAGAAAAGAGGAAGATGAAATTCTTGGGGCCTTGCACAAACTCGCGATACAGTAGAATGCCCACGCGTCTCAGGTTCATTGGAACCTCCTCTTCAGTACCGCCACACCCAGAGCCATAAAGGCGGCGGCATACACCACCAGCATCAGCAGGTTCCGGGCCACGTCTGCCCAACCGGCGTTGAAGTTGATCACCCGGTAGACGGTATCGCTCAGGTAATACCCAGGAATCAGCCGGATCCAATTGGAGGCCAGGCCGGGCAGGATAATCGTGAAGGTGGGCAGCAGCAGGATGATCATGGCCAGCATGCCCCAACCCATCACCGACATCAGGTCCCGTCCCAGCGAGCCGATCAGGAATGCCACGCCGGTGACCATGGCTGCACCCAGCAGCAGCGCCGCCAGGATTAGCAGCGGCTGGCGATCCAGCCCACCGGTCACTGTGATCAGGAAAGCCGCTTGCGCAAAGGCAAACAAGGTGCCAAAGATGCCTTTGCTGACGAACACGCCGCCCATCGTCAGGGGGGTGACCAGCAGGGCGCTCAGCGTACCGGCCTCCGCTTCTGCCGCAATCAGGCTGGCCAGGCCCAGGCATTCGATCATCAACACAATCACGGTCAGCAAGGGCAGCATGCGCTCGCGCGGCGGGATTTGCGCCCCGGCCATATCCGGACCCAGCACAATATCGGTCGTCTCGATGTGACTCAGGGTTTGCCCGCTGATCGTATACGCAAACTCATCCAGGATCACCTCGTAGACTTCCTTGAATTCGGGGGGAATATCAGACGCCAGGTAGAGCTGGACGGTAGCTTTCTGGCCGCTGCGCAGCGCAGTCAGCATGTCATCTGGGAAGGCATACCCGGCCGGGATATCCCCATCCAGCACGGCCTGCTGGAGCGCTTCTTCGGACTCGGCGCGGTAGAATTTCACCTCGTCGCTGTCGAGCAGTTCTTCCAATGCAGGCGGCATCTCGTGCATGTACAGGCCCAATTCCAGGGTCTCATCCACTGTGACCGGCAACAAGTAGTACACCGCCACGTAAGCTGCCAACCCTATCACCGTAACCACGGCAAACAGGCGGTTGGCAAAGTACATCTTAAAATCTTTGCCGATCATGACGGCGATCATGCGGGCGTTCATTAAGCCAAGCCTCGCCCGGTGATGCGGATGAAGATATCTTCCAGGGTGGCCTCAGCGCTGTGCAGGGTGACTACCTTTTGGCCTTTGAACAGCGATTCTACGTCAGCGGGGGTTTCGATACGGTCTAGAACGATTTCACGCGTTTGCAGGCTGCCGTCGGCGGTCTGTATTTCAGCCCGCAGGAGGCGCTGTCCATACTGCTGCTTGAGGGCGTGCGGCGTATCCAGGGCCACGATCTTGCCCTGGTCAATGAAGGCCACCCGCTGGCAGAGCTTGTCAGCTTCGTGCATGTCGTGGGTGGTGAGAAAAACTGTGGCGCCGCGCTGCTGCTCTTCCAGGATCAGGCTGCGGATGGCCTGGGCCGAGGCGGGGTCGAGGCCCTCGGTCGGCTCGTCCAGGAAGAGGATCTTGGGCCGGTTGACCAGGGCGCGTGCCACCATCAGGCGCTGTTTCATGCCCTTGGAATAGCCTTCCACTTTATCTTTGCCGCGTCCGTCCAGCCCGACGCGCTTAAGCAGGGTCTCGGCATCGAACCCGCTGACGCCGAACAGGTTGGCGAACAGCTTCAGGTTTTCGATGGCGCTCATGTTCTCGTAGAGGTTGGTGATCTCGAAGCACACGCCGATCTGCGCCTGCACCTGCTTGGGTTGGCGGGCCACGTCCAGGCCGAGCAGCGTGGCGCGGCCCTCTTTAGGCAGCAGTTGGCCGGTGAGCATCTTCACCGTGGTGGATTTGCCGGCGCCGTTGGGGCCGAGGAAACCCAGGATTTCGCCTGCGGCGACTTCGAAGTTGATCTGGTCGACGGCCAGCAGTTGGCCGTAGCGGTAGGTCAGGTTTTCAGCGGTTATGGCGGGAGGGGTCATAGGGGGAATCCCTTTCTAGCCAGGGACGGCTTGGTGTATTCTAACCTGGAATATTGGGGCAGGCAAGCAATGGCCGGTTACCGGCTCATGGCCGGATGATCAGGAGTTCTGCCAGCACCCACCCGGTTTGATCCAGAATGCTTCGTACTTCAATCCATTCTCGACGGTTGACCGTTTGCTGCCCCATAAGAATCAACACCGGGGCGTTTTCGGGGAGCCAGACGATTGTCTGCCCGCCCGGGGCCTGACGCAGATAGGTTCCCGAACCGCCTGGCGTGTGTATGTAGGCCAATACCGGCGTTGGCGTGGAGGTTGGCGTGGGCGTGAAGGTCGTTGTCGGTGTGGTCGTTTGGGTTGGCGTTGCCGTGGATGTTGGCGTTGTGGTTGCCGTAGGAGTGAAGGTTGCCGTGGGGGTTGCCGTTGCGGTTGGTGTGGGCGTGTTGGTGGGGGTTGGACTTGGCCCGGGGGTGAAGGTGAGCGTTGGAGTGGGGGTGGGCGTCAGAGTGGGCGGCACCAGTGGATCCAGCTTGGTGGTGGGAATAACGATCACTTGGATGGCGATCGTGCGCTGCAAGCGGGCGGCGATGGCTTGTTGCAGGGCTACTATTTCTTTATAACCTGGTTGGCGCGAGGTACGCACCGTAATGTTGAGGTGCAGCGTCGAATTACTGTTATCAATCCCCACATCTACCAATTGCGCATCGGGCAGTGCGGAAAGCTCCGCCACAACGGCCGAACGCACTTCTTGGAGAGCACTCGTCTGGTCAACGACGCGCAGAGTCAATACCACCAGGGGCACTGCCGTAACCAACATGAGTGCTGCCGATATAAGCAGACTGCTTGGCAGGCGATGCCAGGTATCTTGCCTGCGCGCCGGGCGAAAGCCCAGTGCGAAAAAGACGACGATGCCGGCAAAAGAAATCGAGGCCAGGTTGGTGAGGAACAGCAGGGCGGCGCCCCAGGCGACGCTTGGGTCGCCAAGTGATATGCCCAGCCCCACCGTACATACCGGCGGCATGAGAGCGGTGGCGATAGCCACGCCCGGCAGCGCAGCCGAAAGACGCGGTTGGGCCAGTGCATAAGCCGCGGCCGCGCCGCCGGCCAGGGCAATACCCAAATCGAAAGGCGTGGGATGCGTTCGGGCTAAGACTTCACTGGGCAATTCGTTCAACATACCAAACGGCAGGGCTTGCGTGACCCATCCCAAAAACGCCGAAAGCCCAGCCGCCAAGAGAACGCCCTCAATGAGAGCAACCACGGCGTGCCTGAACATGCGCTGCTCGCCGGCAACTGAGGCGAGAGACAAACCCAGAATAGGCGACATCAGCGGGGCCACCAACATCGCTCCGATAATGACTGCTGCCGAGTCAGTGACCAGCCCAAAGGTGGCAATGCTGCAAGAGAGCACAACCAGCAAGAAATAATCATAACCAGGCGATGAGGCCTGCTCCAATTCTGACAAGACATCTTTTCTGCGCTCTACCGGCAGAGGGCGAAACCATTGGCGCAGCTTCGCTAGAACATCCGTTGGTAGGAAAGTTTTGTTCATGCTATCTCCATTCTCGCCAATTGTCGCACAGCATCCAGGGCAGGATCATCGGCAATCACCACCAATACATCTCCTGCTTCCAAGATTGTATCACCGTGAGGAATCAGCACCTGCCGCCCACGCTGCAGGCTGGCTACGAGGCTGTCTTTTGGCCAGGGGATATCCTTCATGCGCTTTCCAGCACACTGCGAACCCCTCTGGATCGGCACTTCGGATATCTTAATCATCTCCGGGGTCAGCGCGTCGAGGCGCACCTGCTGGGCGCGATGGCGCAACACGGCGCGACGCGAAAGCGCCACGTCGTACGCCCGGACAATATCGCTGCGGCGCACCATGCCCAGCAAATGGCGTGGATCCTCGCGCGCCACCACTGGCAAGCGTGACAGGTCGCGCGGCGACATGCGCCGCAGCGCTGCGCCTACTGTTTCATCAGGGAAAGCGGTGATAAGCTGGCGCGTGGCAATAGCGCTGACGGTGAGTTTTTCGAATGGGCCATGTTCGCCGGTCAGGACGCGGCGATAATCTTCTAACGAAACAATGCCGCACAGGCTGCCGTCGGGATTGGTCACCGCAAAGCCGTGTCGCCCGGTTTGTAGAAATTGTTCGGCCAGCGCCGCGACAGGGAAATCCAAGGGCAGGGCGAAGGTTTCGGGCAGCATCACATCGCCGACCTGGACCGATTCCATCACATCCACATCGCGCCCGCGTTCCAGGCGAATGCCTTTGCGGGCCAGCCCAAGCGTGTAAACCGAATCGTGCTGCAGGCGCTGCGAAAGCAGCAGGCTGATCATCACCGCAAACATCAATGGCAAGATGATGCGGTAGTCGCGGGTCATCTCAAACAGCAGCAAAATCGCGGTGAGCGGCGCGTGGACGGCCCCAGCCAGCAGGGCGGCCATGCCCACCATGGCAAAAGCTGCCGGGACGAGGCTCAACTGTGGGAAAAGCTGGTTGGCAATTAGGCCAAAGGCCCCCCCAAACGTGGCGCCGATAAACAATGACGGCGCAAAGACTCCGCCCGGGAAACCGCCGGCGATGCTGACCGGCGTCAAAATCAGCTTGGCAGCCATCACGCCAAGCAAAAGGGCAATCCCTAAGTTTTCTCCATTCAGGATTTGGCCGATGGTGTCATAGCCCACGCCAAATACCTGGGGAAGGTAAATGCCCACCACCCCAACCGCCAGGCCAGCAATGGCGGGTTTCAGCCAACGCGGCGCTTTGATCTGCTGGTGGAAGAAATCCTGGGCGAGATACAAAAGACGCACATACAATGCCGCCAGCGGGCCGGCCAATAATCCTAAAACCAGGTAGAGCGGCAGTTCCCAAATCGAATTAAAGGCGTACGCCGGTACATGGAAGGCGGGTTCTGGCCCCGCAACGGCCTGGGTGAAGATCGACGAGATCACCGCCGAAAGAACTACCACGCCCAAGGCGCCGCCGCTGATCTCCCCCAGGATGATCTCCAGGGTAAAGAAAACGCCTGCGATCGGGGCATTAAAAGCGGCTGCCACGCCGCTGGCGGCACCCGCGGCCACTAAAGCGCGCATGCGTTCGTCGGAGAGGTGCAGCCATTGGCCAAACATCGAGCCCAGGTTTGAACCAATTTGAACCGAAGGGTCTTCTGGCCCCACCGATGCGCCGCTGCCAATCGAAATTGCCGCGGCAACTGCTTTGGCAGGCACCCTTTTGTAACGCAGGCGTCCGCCGGCCATTGCCACCGATTCCATGACCCCCGCCACGCCATGATGGCGCTCTTCGCCGATGAAGAAATGCAGCAGCAGGCCAACCACCAGGCCGCCCAGGACAGGCAGGAGCAGCACTACCCAATCGCCCAATGGCTGGAGAGCCGCGCCGAGACGCTCAAAAGCGAACTGGTGAACCAGGTCGATCAGCCATTTGAACAGCCAGACGCCCGCGGCGCTGGTCAGGCCGACTACTAATGCCAGCACACCTAAGATCACAGATTCGGAAGGCTGGAGACGACCTGGCAGGAATTTCTTCATCGCCTCATATTATATCAAGTCCACATTGAGCTTCGGCGAGAGTTGTAGGCTTAATATGACAATCGCATTCCCGGGCCTGGCCACCCGGGAATGCGATCGAGGTTGTGATTGCCGGTTACTTTCTAGACAGGGAGGGCGGCTGCTTTTTCTTCCTGCGCCATGACGTCAATATCACCTTCGTACATCAGGGCGGCCCGCCCTCTCTCGCCGGTGCGGATGCGGATCACGTCGAGCACCGGGTAGACAAAGATCACGCCGTCGCCGCGGTTGCCTGTTTGCGCCGCCTCACAGATCGTCTGGATCGTCTTCTCTACATTGTGATCGCTGAGGATGATGTTGATCTGTATGCGGGGCAGCATATCGACCTGGTAAGAGCCTGCTCGTCCGGACAGCGTGATGCCGCCCTGCCGCCCGTGCCCACGGATTTCAAAAATATTCAAACCTTTGATACCGATCTTTCGCAGCGCATCTTTGACGTCGCCAAGTTTCTCTTCCCGAATGATTGCTTCGATTTTCGTTGTCATGGTAATCTCCTTGATCTCTTTCGTTGCCTGCTTGTTATATATATGCTCGTTCGCCATGTTGGCTGACATCCAGGCCAACTTCTTCTTCATCCAATGTTACGCGCAGCCCCATCACGCGGTCGAGCACTTTGGTGATGACGAAGGTCATGGTGAACGAGAAGGTGATGACAATCACGGCTGCTGCTGCCTGGATCCATAGCTGCTGTGGGTTACCGTAGAAGAGCCCGTTCGAGCCGGCAGCGTTTACGGTTTGGGTCGCAAATAAGCCGGTTGCCAGCGCCCCCCACAGCCCACCCATACCGTGGCAGGCCCACACGTCCAGCGACTCATCCAGGCCGATCTTCTGGCGAAAGCGGATGGCATAGTAACTGATGGCTGCCGCCACACCGCCGATCACCAGCGCAGCCAATGGCGTGACGAAACCGGCTGCCGGGGTGATGGCTACCAGGCCAACCACTGCTCCGGTGGCAATGCCCAGGATGCTTGGCTTGTGATCGCTGCCCCAACTGAGGAACATCCAGACCAGGCTGGCCGCGGCAGCGGCGGTGTTAGATGTCACGATGGCCTGGATCGCCAGGCCGTTGGCGGCCAGGGCGCTGCCGCCGTTGAAGCCAAACCAACCCATCCATAAGAGACCGGCGCCCAGGACGGTGTAGGGGATCCTGGCCGGCTCCATCGGAGCTTTGCCGTAGCCTTTGCGCGGGCCGATTGCCAGGGCGAAGGCTAAGGCTGCAAAACCGGCCGTGATGTGTACCACCGTGCCGCCGGCAAAGTCCATTGCGCCAAGCTCGCGCAAGAAACCGCCGGCCCCCCATACCCAATGGGCTACCGGGTCATAGACCAAGGTGGCCCATAGCAGGGTGAATGCTAGAAAAGTCTTGTAACGCACCCGCTCTACGAATGCCCCGGTGATCAGGGCAGGCGTGATGATTGCAAACATCATCTGGTAGGCGGCGAAGGCCAGGTGAGGAATGTTCCCGGCGTAGGTTGCGTTGGGTGCTTCCCCCACGCCCACTAGTCCTGCAAAATCTAACCTGCCCAAAAAGCCGCCCAGGCTGGGCCCAAAAGCCAGGGTATAGCCGAACAGCACCCACTGCACGCTGATCAATCCCAAGACGATAAAGCTCAGGTTCAACGTGGAGAGGATATTCTTCCGGCGCACCATCCCGCCGTAAAAGAAGGCCAAGGCTGGGG
The DNA here is from genome assembly GCA_964629965.1 of uncultured Anaerolineaceae bacterium. Classification (GTDB taxonomy): domain Bacteria; phylum Chloroflexota; class Anaerolineae; order Anaerolineales; family UBA4823; genus CAZVRZ01. The sequence continues at coordinate 10,492 of CAZVRZ010000090.1, read as the reverse complement.
TCATCATCATCACCAGCGCAGTGGAAACCAGAATCCATGAAGTATCTCCCGTATTGATTGTGTCCATCTTATGCTCCTTGTGTCGGATCTGCCAGAAAATTGGAGGGGATATTCCCAAGTTGCCGGGTGTAAACTTGATAGGCATTATAAGAAAACGACCGGGAGAAGTCTATTACCCGTCTGGGTACAATTCATTGGTCATGTCACCCAGGCAAGCAAAATTCCAACCCATGGCACCCAATTCAAGTAAAATATGGGTAGCTCTCAAACCTTTCGAAGGAGTCGTCCCTATGAAAATGCTTCCTTATGCTTGTCTTGAACCTGCGCTCTTGCGCGAGGTTCGCCCGGCCGGCTGGCTGCAAGATTTTCTTGCGCACCAGGCCAGGGGCCTGACCGGCAATGTGGCCGTTTCGGGCTATCCCTATGGCTACAAGTTCTGGGGCAGCAAGGAGGACGATACCCAGGGCTCTTATGATGCCTGGTGGCCCTACGAACAGACGGCTTATTGGATCGATGGGGCCTTGAAATGCGGTTACCTGGCAGGCGAGGCGGCCCTGTATCAACAGGCGCTGGAGGAGATCGATTTTGCAGTCAACGAGGTGGCCCCCGACGGCTTTATTGGGCCAGACAGCCAGCGGACGAAGGATCGCTGGCCGCAGGCTGTTTTCTTCCGCGCCGTGCTGGCCCAGTACGAGATCAGCGCAGACGAGCGGTATCTCGCCGCGCTGACCCGCCATTACCGCGCCCTGCCTCATCCAATCAATTGGGATCGCGATGTGACTGGGGTGGAGATCTTGCTGGCCTTGTACCAACGCAGCGGGCAGGCAGACCTGCTGGAAATGGCAGTATCGCTGTACGAGCAGTTCAACCAGAAATGGCCCGAGCACGATTGTTCCATCCAGACGCTGCTGTCTGAGAAGAAGCCGAGCGAACACGGCGTGACGTTCAACGAGGAAGCCAAGCTGGCGGCGATCCTGTACTGCGCCACCGGCCGGGCCGAAACCTTGCGGGCGGTCGTTCATGGTTATGAAAAGCTCGACCGCCATGCCCTGCTGGCAGATGGGCTGCATTCCTGCTCGGAACACATCCGGGGCAAGAGTGCGCGCGATATGCACGAAACCTGCGACATCACCGACCACACCTGGGCATTGGCCTATCTATTGCAGGCCACCGGCGAGGCGCGCTACGCCGACCGCATCGAGCAGGTGATTTTCAACGCTCTGCCGGGAGCCATTACCAAGGATTTCCATGCCTTGCAGTACCTCTCCTGCCCCAACCAGGCGGTGGTTACCAGCGCTTCGAACCATAACCGGTTCATGCGCGGCCTGAACTGGATGAGTTATCGCCCGGACCATGAGGTGCAATGCTGTCCTGGCAACGTGCACCGCGCCATGCCGAACTTCATCGCGAAGATGTGGATGCGCGACCGGTCTGGCGGGATCACGGCGGCGCTCTTTGGCCCCGGCTCGCTGCGCACCACGGCTGGGAAAGATGAGACGCCGGTTACGATCACCGCTCAAACGCGCTATCCTTTCCAGCAGTCCATCGAGTTCACCATCCAACCGGAGCAGCCCGTCGCGTTTGCCTTCTCGGTGCGTATCCCGGCCTGGTGCCGGCGGGCGGTGCTCTCGGTCAACGGAGAAGCGTTGGAGGCGCCCCTGCAGCCGGGCAGCTTTTTCAAGCTCGAGCGCCTATGGCAGCCCGGAGACCGGGTGCGGTTGGAGCTGCCCTTCGAACTGGTGCTCGATCGCTGGCCGGCAGGCGGCGTGAGCCTGGTCTATGGGCCGCTGACGCTGGCGCTGCCCATCCCTGCCCGGGCCGAGATCGAAAGCGAAAATTCGACCACTCGCCAGCGTCAGGATACGCTGGGTGCCCAGTATGAGCCGCGCCCGACGGTGATAAAAGCGGATTTCCCGGCCTGGAACCTGTACCCTGCCGGGCGGTGGAATTATGCTTTGTGCGTGAATGAAGAATCGTTGAAAGACCTGCAGGTGGAATGGAACGAAAATTTCTCCGATCCATGGGACGCTGCCAACCCGGCGCTGCGGGTGCGCCTGCCGGCCCGGCGGGTGCGCGATTGGCGCCTGGTGCATACCAGGAAGATCAGACAGTTTGGGCATTGGGTCGAGGCAGGCAAGTTCTGCCGCGGCCTGCGCACGGTGCAGGGCGACTTCTGGTTCACGCCGCCCCTGCCCGACCCGCAGCGGCTGCCGGCCAGGCTGGAAGATAAGATCGAGGAAATCGAGCTGATCCCCTACGGGGCCACACTGCTGCGGATCACGGTATTCCCGCAGGCTTGAGCTCTGGCTGCTATCCTATTTGGACCAGTCCACGGTCATCTGCTTGCGCCCGCGCAGCATTTTTTCGACGGCGATGGCGGCGATGGCTCCTTCGGCGGCGGCGATCACCGCTTGTTTGATGTGGTTGCAGAGCACATCGCCCACGGCAAAGACGCCCGGGATGGCTGTTTGGTGCTCGCGGTCTACCACCAGGCAGCCGCTATCGCTGATCTCGAGCTGCCCCTGTAGAAAATCGGTGATGGGCTTGCCGCCTTGCAGGTAGACGAACACGCCCCCGGCTGCCAGGGTCTGTTCGGCCTGGCCGCGCAGCGCGTAGCGGACGGCCTCTACCCGCTCTTTGCCAATGATCTCGCGCAGCCCGGCGCCCAGGTATAGCCTGACCTTCGGGTTAGCGGTCAATTCGTCGACCAGGTGTTGGGGCGCTTTTAGCTCAGGCGTGGGCGAGAGGAAGTGAACCAGACCGGCGAAGCGGGTCAAGAACAGCGCTTCTTCGATGGCCTCGTCGCTGCTGCCCGCCACGACCACTTCTTGGCCGCGGAAAAAGGCTGCGTCGCAGGTGGCGCAGTAGGAAACGCCGTGACCGAGCAGTTCGTCTTCTCCCTTGACGCGCGAGCCGCGTCCCATCGAGCCGGTGGCGATGATCACCGAGCGGGCGGTGTATGCGCCCTGGTTGCCGTACACGGTTTTGATCTCGCCGGGCAGATCGACGCCGATCACTTTATCGGAGATGAATTCGGCGCCAAAGGCCCGCGCCTGGCTGCGCATCCGTTCCAAAAGCTCTGCGCCGCTGATCTCTTCGGTGATGCCAGGGTAGTTGGCGATCTTCCCCGTGATGCCCAAGGCGCCGGCGGTCAGGCCCTTGTCGATCACCAGGGTCTTCAAGCCGGCGCGGGAGGTATAGATGGCGGCGGTAACGCCCGCCGGACCGCCGCCAATGACGATCACATCGTAGGAGGCGGCATTCTCGAGACGGTCAGGTGGTAAATTTGTGCCCAAGTTGAAATCCATATCGATCTCCTTCAGGTGATTAGATGCAGTTAATGTCCAAAAGTTGCATGCGGGCTAATGATACTTGATTATTTCTGTTCTACAATAATATAATAAACCAGGCACCGGTACCCAACATGGGATACACACCAAGTGCTAAAAGGAGTTCTCTACAATGACCATTCACCTTACAATTCCCGATTCTGTCGTCCAGGCTATGCGCTTGCCTGCCAGGCGACGATAGCAGCAATTAGTTGGCTGGATTACCCAGGTAGACATGAAAGATTTATCTTGCCTGGGAATGTATGCCAGTCTGAATGAGATGCCACTGGAAAGGAGTTCGTAAATGAGCTATTCGATCGACGCGCAGAAAATTAGCCTGGATGACCTGCGAAAGCGCCTCGAGGAGACCGACCTGGTTCCAAGCCGCGCAATGCTGTTGGAGGGGATTGCCGAGAAATTCACGGCGCTTCAAGAGCAGGGGATGGTGACGCTGGCCGATTTGCGGAAGGAGCTGAAAAACCCCAAGCGACTGGAAGCCGTCTCGAAAGCGACTGGCATCGACACGGAGTATCTCACTTTGCTCAGGCGCGAAATCGAAAGTTATTTTCCCAAGCCGAATGCGTTGAAAGAGTTTGACTGGCTGCCGCAAGAAGAGATTGCCAGGTTTGAGGCCAACGGTATCAAGGATGTCGCCGCGCTGTATGAGGCCGCGAGTAACGCGGCTAGCAAAGCAGACCTTGTAAAAACGACCGGCGTGAACCTTGAGGTTCTCGAAGCGCTGGTGCGGCTGGCCGACTTGACCAGGGTGCAGTGGGTAAGCCCGACCACAGCCCGCATGCTGGTGGAAGTCTCTTGCGACAGCGTCTCCAGGCTGGCGCAGGCCGACGCCGACGATTTGTGCAATGCCCTTGAGAAGATCAACGCAGGCGGCAGGTTTTTTAAAGGCAAAATTGGCCTGCGGGATGTTCGCAGGCTGGTGCGGGCGGCCGGCATGGTGCGCTTATGGTGTGACGCCGCGAACGTACAACAACCATAAACCGGAAAAATAGACCAAGATCAAAAGCAAGGCATCCAGTTCGATGAACAGGACTCGCCGCTCCAGGCGGGCCAGGTTGCCGATCAAACCCAATCCGGTCATTAGCAGGCCAAGCATGCCCACCAGCAAAAAGGCCGGGTCGATGATCCCCAGGAAACGCGACTGCAGATAGAAGACATCGGTCAGGCCCAAGGCGAACATGTTGAACATGTTGCTGCCGAACAGGTTGCCGATGGCCATATCGTCTGCGCCCAGTTTGATCGCTGTAATGGTCGTTACCAACTCGGGCAGAGAGGTAACGATGGCAACCAGGGTGGTGCCAACGAAGGTTGTGCCCAGGCCGGTGATCTCGGCAATGTCAGCGCTGGATTGTACCATCCAGGGCGTGACGATCACCAGGCCCAGGGCAGCCAGGCCAAAGCCTGCCAGGCCCTGCCACAGCGGAGGGGTTCCTGCGGGCACTTCTATTTTTTCGCTCGCCTGTCCGGGAATGCGCAACTGGCTTCTTTGGATCAAAGCCACGCTTGCTATGTAGGCCAGTAGGATGATGATGCTGTCCAGGCCCACCCAACCGATTTGCACTTCAATGTCTGCCAACATGAAGAACACCGCCAGGCCGATCATAAATACGGTCAGGCTGCCGGTGAGAGCATGTTTGAGTGCTGCTTTGCGGAGGATGCGCTGTTTGCGGTTCAGCAGATCCAAGATTGCCAGCAGGAACATGTTGAACAGGTTGCTGCCCATCAGATTACCGGCTGCCAGGTTGGGCACTCCCTGGCTGAGCGAGCTGATCGTGGTCAATACTTCGGGGAGCGAGGTGGCTCCCGCCAACAGTAAGATGCCAATGAACATACCGCCCAGCCGGGTGCGAATGGCGATGATATCGCCGTATTTGGCCAGTTGGGTGGCAGCCAAGACGATCAAGGCTGCGCTGACGATGAAAATAACCCAAACCATCTCAAGCCTCCCGATCGCTGGGTAGTGGAACTCCGCGCACGACTGCCAGGGGCCAGGCAGCAAACACACCGGTGTTGGGGCCGTTCAGGTCGCCCACGACATTTTCTGTGGCTTGCAGGCAGGCTTGCACCATTTGCTCGCTCTCCACGATCACGAAAAGGGTCAGGTGACCTTCTTCGACGATGCCCGGGGCTGAGAAAAGATATCGCATGGGGATGTTCTGGCGCTTGAGGCGTTGGATGCCGGTGCTTTCCACAATGGTCGCACCGCGAATGCCGATATTTTGCCAGGCCTCTATCACCTCGCCCAGTTGATCGGGGTTGTCCAAAACAAACATGATCATGTACATCGATTTGCCTCCATTCATCACGATCCATATTTTATCGCGTGTTCGAACATATATGGTTGTTGCGCGGCGCCCGGCATCTTCGCGGAAACCGCCTCCTAGATTGACATTGGTTAATGTGTGAAGATCGGATAGAACAGCAAATACAACAGGCTGGCTATCGTGCAGGTAACCAGCATGACCGGCAGGCCGCGTTTATTCCACAATTTGGCTGTGATTGGCGTGCGGGTGCGTTCCGATACGCTGGCCACGATGATATTGGCGGTAGATCCAATGATGGTGGCATTCCCGCCGAAGCCGGCTCCAAAGGCCAAGGCCCACCACAGCGGCTGCACGTTGATGCCATCGGCCGCCAACCCCTGCAGCACTGGGATCAGGGCAATGGTGATGGGCACGTTGTCCACAAAGGCTGACAAGCCGGCTGAGAACCAGAGCAAAACCAGGCCAAAGATCGCCGGAGGAATGTTGTAAAATCTTTCGATGATGGCCACAATTCCATCCAGGATGCCGGCTGCTTCCAGGCCGCCTACCATGATGAACAGCGCAGCGAAGAACACCAGCACACTCCACTCCACTCGTTGAAGAGTTTCATGCACGTTGGGACGCACCCAAACGAAGGCGACCGCTGCGGCCCCTAACGCTATGAAGGCAGGGCTCAGGTCAAGTGCTTCTTCCAGGAAGAAGCATATGATTGCGCCGCCTAGCACGATCAGCACGCGGCGGGCAGTTTTGGGATCCTCCAGCGATTCGCGCGGGTCGAGTTTCAGCACTGCCTCTGCGTAGCGTGGCTTGGTGACAAGCTCTCGGCGAAACAGGAACCGCAGGAGCCATAAGGCCGCAAACCAGACTGCCACTACAATGGGCAAAGCATGAGTTAGAAAATCATTAAATGTAAACTCGGCAGCCGAGGCGATCAACATATTGGGCGGATCGCCTACCAGGGTGGCTGTGCCGCCGGTATTCGAGAGCAGCGCTTCGGCGATCAGAAACGGCGTGGGGTTGATTCCCAGAATTTCACTGATCAGGATGGTTACCGGGGCCACCAGTACCACCGTGGTCACGTTGTCGAGAAACATGGAAACGATGGTGGTTACCGTCCCAAGCAATATCAGCAGCCGCACCGGCTGTCCACGAGAAACGCGCCCGGCCCATACAGCTAGAAACTGGAAGAAGCCGGTCGGTTCTAGTAGAGCAACCAAGATCATCATGCCAAATAACAACCCCAGGGTATTGAAATCTACCGTGGCGATGGCTTGGGTTTCATTGTAAAAATGCAGCAGCTTACCCACACCAACCATCAAGGCTGCGCCTGCAAAACCGGTGATGGTCCGGTTAAGCTTTTCTAGAAAGATCAACCACAGGCTGGCGAGGAAAATTAGGACGGCGAGAACTTGGATCATCATGTGTGGGATGATCCAACAGAGGACCATTGAGATAGGATGGCCGTTCCAATATCGACTCGGGATGCGATTCCAACCAGAACACCGGTTTCAGAAACAATTGGTAAATCATGGAGATTGTGCTTTAACATCAGCGTGAAGGCGCGCAGCAAGCCGCAGTTTTCATCGACAAATATCCTGGGCTGCACCAACGTGGTCACTGACTGGTCTAGCTCTGTGGAAGAAGGACGGGCAGTTTCAACCGCGCCAAAATCATGCACAAAATCCAGGTCGGGCAAAAGGCTGAAGAAGTCGGGCATCTCCAGTGATAGCAGGTCGCTCAATCTGATGACCCCAATTGGCTTGCCATGGATATCAACTACCGGCAGCAAACCAATATGGTGATCTACGAACATGGCCGCTGCTTGCCGAATGGTGGCTGTGGAAGAGATTGAATAAACATTGCGTTTCATGCAATTCTTGATCACTAGATATTTGCCTCCATTTACATTGAGAATTATTGTCCAAAAACAGGATGCCGCTTCGCGGCCAGGTTCACCAACAGGCTGCCAAATCGCCCGTAGGATAAGCCAATCATTTCTGCGGCCATCACCAGGCTGGTATCTGGGCTGATATCGGCGTTGGTGTTCACATCGAGCACATAAAAGACATCATTACATAAACGAAGATCCAGGCGGGCATAATCGCGGCAGCCTGTGGCGCGATAAGCAGCGATTACAATAGATTCTAGCTGTTCCAACTGGCGGAGGCTGAGATCTGTGGGCAGGATCACGCCGGTCAACTGGTAAGCCCGGGATTCCTGGTCAAAGTTCGCTTCGAAGGTGCACAGTCGATCGTGAATGTCGTTAAAAGCGGAGTAATCGATCTCGGCCGGCGGCAGCATCTGTAACCTGCCATTGCCGATCACGCCCACGTGAAATTCACGGCTGTCTAAAAATTCTTCAACCATGGCAGGCTGCTGCAATTCATCGAGAACAAAGCCCACGCGCTGCTTTAACTCTGTGCTTGATTGAACCACGGACTCCCGGGTGATGCCGTAACTACAATGTTCGAAGGCGGGCTTGACGATGGCGGGGAAATGCTGCCAATCGATTTTTCGGTCTGAGGTGTAAACCTGCCACGTTGGTATGGGAATTTTCTGCTGTTGTAAGAGATGTTTTACCAGGCGTTTATCTTGACTGAGAGCCAGCGTACGCGTATCGGCGCCCGTGTAGGTAAAGTCCATCTCCTCCAGGCATTGGGCAGCGAGGTGCGCACTGTGAGGAATGCCGGGCAGTTCCTCGCACCAATTGAAGACCAGGTATTCCTGTGGGGTAAACCCCTTCAGAGCCATGGCGAGATCGGCCGACTGCACGCTTACTTCATGAACGGGATGCCCGGCTTCGACCAGGGCGGCTGCCAGCAAGCGCGTGGTAGCAAGACTATCCTGGATATCTTGCTGCGGCCAGGATGGGTCGATGTTGTAAATTAGTAGTATCGGCAGGTCGGTTCGGATGTGATTAAAATTCATCCGAACTATTCCCGGGTGCCTTCGTTCACATAGCGCGTCAGCTCACTGACGCTCAGATCGCCAATGCCCAGTTTATCCACCGTGCGGCCGCGCCGCCAGTAGTCGGTGCGGTGGACGATGCATGCCAGGCGGATGATGCTGTCCATGCCGCGCACTGACACGCCAAAACGTTCACCCAGCGAAGCGATCGGCACCAGGCTCATGGGCACATCTTCGAAGATATAACGATGGTTGAGCGTGCTGGGCGCTTTGATGCCATAATACCCGGGCTGGTTGTGGATGGCTTCGTACAGATCAGCGCCGGTGGTGTTGTAGGCCATTTCCAGCCATTCCAGCCCGGTGCGAGCGCGCAGCCCCAGGGAGGAGGCAACCGTTACCCGCTCGCGGTCGAGCACTTCCAGGACGCGTGCCACGGAGGGGGTGACGCCATCGATGTAAAACTGGTAATCTCCATGGGTGGCTTCGATCCAACCGGCATTGAGCAGGGTCAGTGCGGGGTGGAAGATGGCCCCCATGTTGTTCAGGCCGGTGTTCAATACGTTGCCACCATCGATAAACTGTGGGTAGGCCGGGTGAATGGCCTCGAGCACGGCTTGGGTGCGGATGGCAGGCAGCGCGGCCAGCGGCACGGCATCTTTGATACGGAAAATGCGCGCCTGGGCTGGGCCATCGGACCGGGAGGCATAGATAAAGGTTTCGGCTTCAGACACAGTCACATCAGCAGTACAGCCCTGGTCGCTCAGCACCTTAGCAAATTCCAGCGTCCCGCAGGTGCGGCCGGGGTGCAGAACGATGATCTGTCCATCCTGCAGATGGGGCGTGATGCTCTTAGCGATGTCGGCGTGGGCTGACGAGGGCACCACTACCATGATCATCTGGGCCTTTAGCAGAGCTTCGGCCAGGTCCGAAGTTACCAGGTCCAGCTCCGCAAAGCCGTGCGGCCCGCCCTCGGCGCTTTCCAGCTCAATACCGCCGCGCGCTTTGAGCAAAGCGATGTGATCAAAGGTGCGATTGTACAGGGTAACATGGAATCCCATTAAGGCCAGGTGGGCAGCCATGGCTTTGCCGCCGTGCCCGGCACCGATCACGGTATATTTTTCGGGTGCGTTCATGTGTATTCCTCCAGCGCTAGAACATAGATTTTTTACAGGCGAGCTAGGCGCTTGCTTTCAGAAAGCGAGCGCCCGGTGGCATCAACAGCCAGGCATTGGCCGTTGATGATGCGGGTAACCACTTGCCCGCGGGCAAAGCGGTTGTTGCGAAGTTGGGGTGCGTCCAGGATGCCGCCGGTCACCGCGCGCGCCAGGCAGGCGGCATCGGTTAGCGGGTCTTGGACTTCTGGGCCGGCGCACCTGGCGATGGCTTTTAAGGTGAGCTGCGCCTCGGCCGCCAAATGTTTGCGCCGTGCCTGCACGATTGGGTCGGTGGTCATATTGGGCTGCCCAGCCAGGGCATTGGCAATGGCGCGGCGCGCCAGCTTGCACGAGGCGATCACATCTTCTGCCGTGGCGGCGTGATGGGCTTCGGAATAGCCCACTACGTGAACGATATGCGGCCTGAGTGCCATTTGCACGTAGACGCTGGCAGCCAGGTGGGCGCGGGCTGCATCTGGGTCGAGCGGGTAGCTCAACAAGCCGGTACGGGTCTGCCGCCAGATGTGGAAGTCGGGCCCAGAGAGCGGGGCAATCAAATCTAGGATCGCCAGCATCTTTGCCAGGTCCATGGCATCCGAAAGGCCGGGCGGGCTATTGAACATCAACTGGGCAATATAGTCCTTGACTCCGAAGGCGCGGGCATTGTAGGCCGATAGATAGGCGGAAACTACACAGACCACATCAGGCGCGTCGCGCATCCCCCAATGGTGCGGCTCGTTCAATTCCACCGGGAGGCCCTGTTGGCCATACCAGGCCATCACCTGTTGGTGCTCGGCGATCGAGCCGGCCAGGTCCCACG
>CAZVRZ010000089.1:903-21671 GCA_964629965.1 uncultured Anaerolineaceae bacterium | reverse complement strand
ACAACGGCACCATCATCTTCACCGGCAATACGGTGATCGGCGGCAGCAGCAGCACCCAGTTCCACAACATCGTCATTTCCGGCACCGGCGTCACAGGAGATGCCTTCTTCGGCGCCGGTAAGCTGGCGATCACTGCCGGCAACGCCCAGGTCACTGCCCCGCCCGGGCAGATGCTGATCAGCGGCGAATTCACCAACTCCGGCGACTTCGATCCCAACAACGGCACGGTGGGCTTCAACGGCAACAGCCAAATTGGCGGGCTCAGCAATACCCACTTCAACAATGTGGTCATCGGCGGCGGAGCGGGCGATGAATTCGTGGGCGCCGGCTCGTTCGCCATCACTGCCGGAGGCGTGCTGACCGCTCCGAACGGTACGCTGTACGTGGGCGGCAGCTTCACTAACTCCGGCGACTTCGATCCCAACAACGGCACCATCATCTTCACCGGCAATACGGTGATCGGCGGCAGCAGCAGCACACAGTTCCACAACATCGTCATTTCCGGCACCGGCGTGACGGGAGACGCCTTCTTCGGCGCCGGTAACCTGGCGATCACCGCCGGCAATGCCCAGGTCACCGCCCCGCCCGGGCAGATGCTGATCAGCGGCGACTTTACCAACTCCGGTGACTTCGATCCCAACAACGGCACGGTGGGCTTCAATGGCAACAGCCACATCGGCGGGCTCAGCAATACTCATTTCAACAACGTGGTCATCACTGACACGGCTGCGGCGGATGCATACTTTGCCCCTCGCTCGCTGGCAGTCACCGCCATGGGCGCTCTGTACGCTCCACCTGCTGGCACCATGTACGTTGGCGGCGATTTCATCAACTACGGCGACTTCGACCCCAACAACGGCACGATCATCTTCGAAGGCACATCGACGGTCGGCGGCAGCCAGCCGACCACCTTTGTCACGGTGATTGTGAACCCCGGCGCACAACTGGAAGTGCCCAGCGGCACACAGATCATCACCGCCACCGTGGAAACCGGCGCTCTGCTGGATATCCCCTGCGACCAGCAACTGACCTCCTTGATCAACAACGATGGCTCGCTGCGCCAAACCTGTGATACGTTGGTGGACAACACCCGGGTCGAATTCGTCACCGAGGGCGGGTACGCAGGCCTGATCATCACCCCCACCCTGTCCAGTTCCCTGCCTATCACAGCGACCATCACCGAAGGCGTCTTCTGCACCTCGGACCAGGCAGACTCCTTGATCCAACGTTGTTTCCAGATCACTCCGAACGGCGCTATGACCGCTACCATACGCTTTCACTATGAGTATGACGAGCTCTATGGGCAGAACCCGTTGACTCTCAAGCTCTGGCATTACAACGGTTCAGCCTGGGAACAGGTTGGCACGAATTACCAGTATTCCGATGCCTGCATGGCCGACCACAACCTGCCCTGCTGGTTCCAGGTTGAAGGGATTAGTTCTTTCTCACCCTTCGTGATCGGCAGCGGGGAAAGACCCATGGCAGTTCGCTGGCTGCCGGCCTATGCCAGGATTGAGCAGCGCACGCCCTGGCTGGCACTGGGCCTGACCGGAATTGCCCTGGCAATCTGGGTGCGGCGGGCACGCAAACCCAAGCAACGTTAGTTCGCTTTTAACCTCCAAAGCTGGGCTGTCCATTAAGAACCGGGCAGCCCAGCTTTGTTTTTAATGACACAATTCTTCCAGCCGCGCTATAATTGATGTGTATTAGGATTGTGGTTTTATCATTCAACTGGCAGGTAATAATATGGTTGCGATACAAAAAGGCACGATCCCGGCAGATATCCAAAGCTACGTGGACAGCGTTCTCGCCCAACTCACCCTCGACGAAAAGATCCGGGTGATGTCGGGCAACATCTCGCTCATCGGCTTGGGAATCGATATGTATATCCACAAACATTACAATCGTAAACCTTACCCGGCAGGCGGGTTGGATCGTTTTCACATTCCGGCGATCAAGTTCTGCGATGGGCCGCGCGGGGCGGTGCAGGGACAAAGCACTTGTTTTCCAGTTTCGATGGCGCGCGGCGCCAGTTGGGATATCGAAATGGAAGAGCGCATCGGCCGCGCCATCGGGCGAGAAGTGCGAGCGCACGGTGGCAATTATTTCGGCGGCGTATGCATCAACCTGCTGCGCCATCCCGCCTGGGGCAGAGCGCAGGAGACCTACGGTGAAGACCCTTACCTGTTAGGAGAGATGGGCGCGGCCCTGGTGCGGGGCGTGCAGCATCAAAACGTGATGGCCTGCGCCAAGCATTACGCGGCCAACAGCATCGAGAACTCACGCTTCAAAGTGGACGTGCATATGGACGAACGCACGCTGCGAGAAGTGTACCTGCCTCATTTCAAACGCTGCGTGGACGAAGGCGCCGCCTCGGTGATGGGCGCGTACAACAAGTTCAACGGAGATCAGTGCTGCGAGAGCGATTACCTGCTCAACCAGATCCTAAAAAAAGAATGGGGTTTTGAAGGGTTTACTCTTTCGGATTTTGTTTACGGAGTGCGAGACGCCGTAAAAGCCGTCAACAGCGGTATGGATGTGGAGATGCCGGTCAGGACCCATTATGGGAAGCTAAAAAAAGCGGTGAAATCCCGCCAGGTGCCCATGGAGAAAATCGATGAGGCCGTCAGGCGCATCCTGACAACCATCCTGCGCTTCTCCAGCGCGCCCGACCCGGAAAGCTACGGTCCCCAACAGATCGCCTGCGAGGAGCATGTCAAGCTGGCGCAAGAGGCGGCCGAGAAGAGCATGGTACTGCTCAAGAATGAAGGCGACCTGCTGCCCCTGCCCTTCGATCTGCGCAAGCTGGCAGTATTCGGCGAATTGGCCGCCGCGGCCAACCTGGGCGACCGAGGCAGCAGCCAGGTCTTTCCGCCTTACACCGTCACGGCGTTGCAAGGCTTGCAGCAGCGCCTGAAGGACTCTGCGGAGATATTGTATGCAGACGGCGCGGATATTCAGCATGCCTGCGACCTGGCAGCCCAGGCCGATGCCGTTGTGGTGGTTGCCGGCTGCCGGCCCACCGACGAGGGGGAATTCATGGATCCCAAAGGCCACATCGGCGGCGACCGCCGGTCGATCTCGCTGCGGGCCGATGAAATTTCTTTGATCCGGGCGGTATCGCAGGTCAATCACCAGGTCTGCGTGGTGCTGATCGGCGGCAGCGCATTCACTATGGAAGAGTGGCGCCGAGAAGTGCCGGCGATCTTAATGGCCTGGTACCCAGGCATGCAAGGAGGCACTGCGCTGGCCAGAGTCCTGTGCGGTGATGTGAACCCCTGCGGCAAGCTGCCCTTCACCATTCCACAGAGCGCCGGCGACCTGCCGCGCTTCGACCCGGACGCCGAACAGATCGAGTATGGCTATTATCATGGCTATACGCTTTTTGAGAAAAAGAACCTGCCGGTGATCTTCTCATTCGGCTTTGGTCTCAGCTATACCCATTTCCGTTACGGCAAGCTCAAAGTTGAGGTCAATTCGGAAGGCTTGCAAATCATGGTGGAGATCACCAATATTGGCGACCGGCCTGGTGCCGAGGTGATCCAGGTTTACACCGGAGAAAACGAACCCACAGTCGACCGGCCGGTCAAGCTGCTGCGCGGCTTCCAAAAGGTGAGCCTGATGCCCCAAGAAACTCAGGATGTTTTCTTCCGCCTCCCTCTACAGAGCCTGGCCTACTACGATCCACAAAGCAAAGAATGGCGCATCGATCCCGGCAAATATACCCTGTATGCAGGCGGCTCTTCTCGCAGCGAGGATCTACGCAGCGCAACCTTTACCTATCCACCAGAGACTGTGTAAACGAGAAAAAATCAGAACAGCTTTTGCGCCAGTTCCAACGCCTTCTGGAAGAGAGGCTCGAATTTCTGCCCGGCTGCCACCAGGCTGCCGGCAGCCGAGATCACTTCGGCCGCACTCTTTAGCTTGCTGGTGATGATGGCCTTTTTGGGATGTTCTTTGCTGGCCTGATCATCTACCTTATCCAGGTCTTCCTGTACCGCTTGCCGCGTGTCGTCATCCAACTGTGCTTCTTTGAGCAGCTTGCGAATCTCCTCCAGGAGCTGAGCAAAGTCTTCTTTGCTGGGCTGGGTTTCATACACGTAATTATTTTGGCTGATCGAACCGCCGGCGATGTTGACCGAGCCGCCGGCAGCAATAATATCGCCGGCCTTGATGGTCAAGTTCTTGCCGCCGGTAAACACATCACCTCCGACGTGGGCATGATCACCGAAGTGTATCCCGCCGCCACTGCTGCCCGACTTATCTTTCGGCATCTCCATCTCCTCCTTGCTTTTGTACCATGATCCAGGCGTCTCCTCATCGCGAGGTGGCCGCGCCCCCAAGGCTTTGTGAGGCCGCAGCGAGCGAGCGTTGAAGGGCGCAGAGACCAGGTTCCAGATCTTTTCTGCCACTTCATCCTGCCAACCACGCACTTCGGTCACCAAAGGCACAGAGCCCAGCAATGCGCTGCACTCAGGATCTTCATATAGCTCGACCACCACCCGGGCATGTTCTTGCCGCTTGTGGGGAATGAGGAAAAAGGTCACCAGGGCCGAATCTCGAAAAGGCGAAACCCGCAGCCGGCGGGTTCCCGTCTCGATCTCGAAATCGAGCGAATTGAGCTTGAAGAAAACATCCACCGGGTGAGGCACCCGCGTGAGCGGGTCGACCAGAAAAGTGATGGCGGAGCGCCCCTCCACGGTGTCATCCTGAACGATCAACTCGCCCGAGGCCGTCACCGCGGGCAGCAGCGCCCGCAGGCCGGGGGAATCGGGCAGCGAAACCAGGGCGCGCACTTCGGTGCGCACGCCGGCCTGGGTGATGGCAGGCATGGCGGCCTCCAGGCGGCGCTCCATCTCGATCTGCTCGCCTTGCGCCAGGCGCTTATCGAGCTGATCGCGAAGGGAGGGGAACATCTCACCATCTTTCGAGCGCATAAACAACACCGGCGTGGCCCAATCTGGCCCGCTGAAAGCACCCTCTAAGGTTTCATCCAGGATCTGCTTGCGCCCCTCGGTGACAGCCGCGTCCACCGGAAAGCCGTCTGCCAGCGCCTGGTAAAAGCCGCGGTTGAAGGCAATGGCCGAATCATCAGGGATCGAGAACTGCATCGCCACCACCGCCGGCAGGCTGCCAGACTTCATGATCTGTTGGGCAATCCCGGCAAAACGCTGGCGCGTCGAGTCCATCCCCGATTGGCAAGCCGAGAGCACCACCACCCGCACGCTGGCGCCATCCAGGTAATTGGCCAGCATTTCACCGCTCAGGCGGTGTTCTTTTCCACGCGCATCCTGCAAGCACAAGGCGCCCTGCATACTTTCCTCATCGAAGATTGCATGCCCATCGTAGTGCAGGATGTGAAACGACTGGCGCAGCATCTTGCGAAGCTGCGTGGGTGTGGCACTGTACAGCGGAACGATCTCGGCCTGCATCCCAAAGGCCTGCTGGATCGCTTCCTCGCTCTTTTGCAGATCGAGCGGCGCGCTTCCCTTGGGTTGGGACTGCACATACAGCACGCGCAAAGGACTGGGCGCAGCCAGGGAGGCCACTGGCACCTGGGATTCGATAAAGCGTACGATCGGGCAGGTCAGGCGAGCGGCAATGAAATAAGCGTCATCGGGATCGTAGAGCAGCTCCCAGGGCAAGGCATTCAACTCGGGCGGGCGCAGGACAAGCTTGAGGCGCAGGTTGGCTTCGGGAGGAATCTCGTCATGGGCGCGGGCAAATGCCTTGACGATAGAGCGAGGAAAGAGGGCTGTGTACAACAATTCGCCCAGTTCGCGCATCACGGTCTGCTCGGGCGCATACCCATCCCGGATCATGTCCAGCTTCTGGCGCTGCTGATCAGTGGGCGTGAAAATGAAGGGTGTCGGCGGCACCGCAATCTCGCCGGGGCCGCGCGCCTCTACGGTATAATTATCCGGCGAGCCGTTGACATATAGATAAAAATCATAGTACTCGGGCATGGATGCTCCTTCGGCCTGGTTCGACCACCATGGTATCTATTTTACCCGGAAATTGATTGTGAACCTGTTCGATATTCAGGAAGAAATGACATGATCATAGAACTTGCTGTGATGGAAGACGCTCAAGAAATCTTAAACTTACAAAAACTCGCCTATCAAAGCGAAGCGGTGATCTACCACGATTACAGCATTCCTCCCCTGACCCAAACGTTGGAACAAACCAGGGATGATTTCGCCAAACAAACAGTGCTCAAGGCAACGAGCGAAGGCCAGGTCATCGGATCGGTGAGAGGTTACCTGAGCCAGGGCACCTGTTATATCGGCAAGCTGATCGTTCACCCCGACTTTCAGAACCAAGGCATCGGTTCACGCCTCATGGCAGCGATTGAAGGGCATTTCAGCCAGGCGCAGCGTTATGAATTATTCACCGGCCAGCGCAGCGAGCGGAACCTGTACCTGTACCAAAAGCTGGGCTACCGTGTGATGCGCACCGAAGGGACAGCCGGAAAAGTGGCCATGGTGTTCTTAGAGAAAACCAACCATCCAGAAAGACCCCTCTCTATTCATTACCGGCAGATTACTTCAAGTGACCAGGCCTTCCTGTGGGAGATGCTTTACCAGGCGATCTTCGTGCCCCCGGGAGAGGTTGCACCGGCGCGGCAGGAGGTTTATCGGCCAGAGCTGCGGCGATACGTGCAAGACTGGGGAAAGCCAGGAGATGCCGGCTGGCTGGCATTGGTCGATGGAGTTCCGGTGGGGGCCGCCTGGCTGCGTTTGCTGACCGGAGAACAGCGCGGCTACGGCTACATCGATGACCAGACGCCCGAATTATCCATCGCGATCCTGCCGGAGCAGCGCGGCCGGGGCTTGGGCAGCCGGTTATTAGCCTTACTGCTGGAGGATGCGCAGCAAGCGTTTAACGCCATCAGCCTGAGCGTATCGCTAGAAAATCCAGCCCAAAAGCTCTACCGGCGGCTGGGATTTGAGGTGGTGGAACAAAGCAGTTCTTCGCTGACCATGATCAAACGCTGGGCGAAGCCCAAAGGCAAGGAGCCCAAAGGCATATTACAAGCAACCATCACTGCCTACCTGCCCCCGTTCCATTTGTCCGGCCTCGTCCGGCGAGACGTGCCCGCTTACTTGCTACACTTCGGCTTTGCGCACACCGCAAAACACTGCGCCGGCGTGGCAAGCGAGGCCAAACAACTGGCGCCGCGCTTTGGCGCCGATCCCGAAGCGGCAGAAGCCTCCGGTTGGCTGCACGATGTCAGCGCAGTGGTGCCCGACGATCAACGCATTGGGCTGGCCGAAAACTTAGGGCTGGACATCTTGCCAGAAGAACGCAGCCTGCCAATGATCTTGCACCAGAAACTGTCTGCGGTATTCGCCCGGGATATTTTTGGCATCCAAGATGCCGCCATCCTGTCGGCGATCGGCTGCCACACCACGCTCAAGGCAGGCGCGTCTACGCTGGATAAGATCGTCTTCCTGGCAGATAAGATTCGCTGGGATCAGCCAGGAACGCCGCCGTACCAGGCAGAATTGCTGGCGGCGCTAGAACATTCGCTGCCAGAGGCGCTCGATTTTTACCTGCGCTACCGGTGGGAGCGAAGAGAAATGATGCCCGTTATCCATCCCTGGTTTGAAGCGGCCTATCACGCAGAGACGAGCAAGAGCCCCTAGCCGGTCATTTCAAGACGCCCCACACCCTGATCACCCCGTCTTGAGAGGAGGTAACCAGGTAACGACCGTCCGGCGTAAAGTGCACGCCGACGATATCGGCGTAATATTCTTGCGAAGCCAACATGTCGCCCGTCTCCAGATCCCAAATCTCGAGCCTATCCGAATACTCAAAGTTCAAAGCTACCGCCAGCAGCTGTGCCCCAGGAGAAAAGGCCAGGGCGTGGGCTTCGTCGTTGAAGGCCAGTTGTTTGACATTTTCTCCATTGGCGACCTCCCAGACGACCACTTTCGGGTAAGGGCGCGAGGTCGAGCAAGCCAGGTAGATGCCGTCCGGCGAAAAGGCCAGGCCGGTAATTGGGCTCGGCTCGGAGAACTGCAGCCTGCTCACCAGGCCGTCCACCAGGCTCCACACATGGACGCCATCCAGGCTGCCGGCCGCGGCTAACAAGCTGCCGTCTGGAGAAAAAGCCAGGTGGGTAAAGCGTACGTCGCCTGGTTGAGCATCAGCCACCAGGCTGCGGGAGTAGGCAAAGGTTTGCAAATCCCAAAGGCGCACCTGTCCATCGTTGCAGGCGGCTGCCAGGATGCTGCCGTCAGGCGAAAAGGCGATCCGGAGGCAAACAGACCGCATGTCTTCCAATTCTTCCAGAGAAGAGAGATATTCGCCGCTCATCGCATCCCATAGCGATAGCGGCGCGCCCAAAGGAGCCGCCGCCAGCCAGGCGCCATCTGGAGAAATATCCAGGCTGGTAAAACCGTTGGGGGGAAGGTCAAGCGTGAACATTTCCATTGTCTGCAGGGTGAGACCATCGCTCATGCTGCGGTAGGATAAGTCATCGCCAGCGGTGACAGAGGTCATAAAGTCGCCATCTCCCAACCGGGCCAAAGCAGCCGCGGCCAGGTACTGCCCATCCGGTGAAAGCGCCACCAGCGAGCCCGCCCAGGTTTCCCCCGGGTCAAAGTCCCAAAGTTCATTCAACGCATCGGCTCCCAAAAGCGGCTTGCGACCATCTTCGCAGGCCACTGCCAGGGTAGTTCCATCGGGCGAAAAAGACAGGTACTCCACTGCCTGGCGACAAACCGGCGCGGCATTCAGCGCACTGGCGGTGGCAAGATCCCACAGCCAAACAACGCCATCGTCCCCACCGGAGGCCAGCCGCAAGCTGTCCGGCGAAAAGGCCACCGCGC
The DNA here is from genome assembly GCA_964629965.1 of uncultured Anaerolineaceae bacterium. Lineage (GTDB taxonomy): Bacteria > Chloroflexota > Anaerolineae > Anaerolineales > UBA4823 > CAZVRZ01. The sequence continues at coordinate 12,834 of CAZVRZ010000089.1, read as the reverse complement.
GCCAGTCGGCGGGAACATCCACGCCTTCCAGGAAAGGCCACAGGACAGAAGAGGTGCCATTTTCTTCATCCAAAGGTAGATAGCGCAAGTAGAGACCGGCATCATTCGAGGCGACCGCCAGCCATTTCTGATCGGGGGAAAGATCCAGTTGGTTAATGCCATAGGTCATGGCGGCATCCGGCAAGGTGTAGCGCAGTTCCACAGTTCCATCGGCATTGATCTGCCAGACTCCCAGGCCGGCATCGTTGTTCGGCCCGAGCAGGGTGTGCCCATCGGCAGAGAAAACCAGGCTCTCAAGCGGATACCCGTAATCACCAAAGACAGCTACCACCTCCGGCTCAAGAGAGCGAGCATTCAGGACCGCACCCAGGCCAGCGTGCTGCCCTACAATAAGATATTTTCCGTCCGGTGTATACGCCAGGCTGGATAGGCCAGAGAAAACCGGATCCAACCTGCCCCGGGGAAGGCCAGTGCAGGCGGTGTACTCAGCGCAGACCACCCAATATTCGACCGATCCATCCAACATCAGAACCGCCAGGGTATTACCATCCGGAGAAAAGCTCATCCCGGTCAACCAGCCTGCTGTTTTGAAGCGTTGCACCTCCAAGCCGCTAACGGGGTCGTACAGAAAGACGCCGGCAGGATAAGCAAACGCCACCCGGCTGCCATCCGGCGACCAGGCCAGGCCCTCGGGTTTTCCCAGGCCCCACAGTCCCACCAGGCTTACCCCGGCCGCGTTGGTAAGATCCAGAGGAACGGTCGCCGGCAAAGGCTCGCCAACCAGGGCGGGCAGCGGCAGGGCTGCTTCGCCGCTGGACTCTGGCGTGGATAGAGTCGCAAGATTTTGCGGCTCAACGACCGTGGCCGTGAGTTCCACGGCTTGCGACACCGCAGTAGCCAGGTCAAGCGTCCCCGGCGAAGCCGCCGGATCGGTTGCGACGCGGGTGGGTAGAGCCGCAAGATTTTGCGGCTCTACGACCGTGGCAGTGGCCGTCCCACACGCCAAGCTAACCAGCGAGCACAACGTTAAGAAACAAACAAGAACAATGACAGGAGATTTTTTCATGCGAACCTTTCTGATTTGCTGGTTATATCATACCGTAGCATCGTCAAAATATCGTCATTGAATTAGGGTATAATCTTTGCGTTACCCATTTTCTCTCATGCCGCACTTGGGGAATTTTGTGTCTGTTCTCTCTTTCTTGATTGGCCTTAGCATTCTATCGGCGCTCATTGCGTTGATATTGGCGCACAATGGCTACAAGCGCTACCCGGCCGCAGGTGCAATTTCGTTCACGATCATGATGATCAGTATTGCCGGCTGGGCCATCAGCTACGCATTCGAACTGGCCGGCCCCGACCTGGCATTTAAGTATTTTTGGACACGGTTCCGTTGGCTTTTTATCGTCCTGACGCCGGCGGCCTGGCTGGGATTGACCCTGGAACATGCCGGGTTACAAAAATGGCTAAACCGCCGTCTCACCCGGTCGCTGCTCTGCATCGAGCCGCTGGCGGTATTGATCCTGGTTTGGAGCAACGGGTACAGCGGAGCAATCTACCGCTCGGTGAAACTGGATGCCAGCGGCGCCTTCGTCCGGCTCGACCTGGGGTTCGCCTGGGGAACTTATGCCAACGGCGTGTATTCTTACCTGCTGCTGTTGGCTGGCGTTCTCATCATCCTGCGCGCTTCGAGACATTCTCCCCAAATGCAGCGCCGCCAGGGCTGGATGATCATCGCAGCGGCAGTCATCCCCTGGATCGCCAATGTGCTCTCGCTTTCTGGCATCCCGCCGTTCTCGCTGCTCGATCTAACACCCTTTGCCTTCACCTTATCTGGACTGATGTTATCCTGGGGCATGTTCCATTACCGCCCGCTGGAAGTGATCCCCGCGGCGCGCGAGCTGTTAATTGAAAACATGAGAGACGGCATGATCGTGCTGGATGACAACAACCGGGTCATTGATGTCAACGCAACGGCACGAGCGATCATTGGAAAGCCATCCAGCGAGATCATCGGTTATTCGGCAGAAAAAGCCTTCGAAGCCTGGCCCGAGCTGTCGATGCGCTTTAACATCCAGCGTACGCAAAGCGAGTTTGGTTTCGGCAACGGCGACAGCCGCCGCAACTTCGAACTGCACGTTTCTCCCATTTACAACAAGCGCGGCCGCCCTCTGGGCAGGCTGATCGTCTTCCGAGACGCAACCGAAAGAAAGCGCAGCGAACAGTCGCTGCGCCAGCAGAACGAATATCTATCCGCCTTGCACAAGACAGCCATTGTGGATCGTGCAGAGCGGTCGGCACTGTTCGAATTGATCTTGCAGCAGGCCTCGAACCTGATTGCCGCCTCCAACGGGTATATTGCATTGATGGACGAGTGCGGCAGCGAGCTGGTCATTGAGGCGGGATTCGGTACTGCCCGCCAACAAGTGGGAACGCGGCTCCCGCCTGGCGAAGGGATTGCCGGAATGATCCAGAAGGATTCCCAAGCGCAGGTAGTCTATGATTACGATGCCTGGGCCAAACCCAATTCTGGATTCTCACCCGGGTTTTTTCGTTACATCGCCGGAATACCCTTGATCTCGGGAAACGATTTTATCGGGGTGCTTTGCCTGGGAGAAGAAACGGGTACCCAAGGCGACTTTTGCAAAGAAGATACGGCCAAGCTTACCCGTTTTGGCGAGCTGGTTAGCATCATCCTGGAAAACGTGCGCATGTTCGATAACGAACGCATGCAGGCTGGCCGCAAAGCGGCTTTGTTCCGCTTGAGCGCCCGCCTGGCAGCCGCAGATGACGAAGATGGCGTGTGCACCAGTGTTGTCCAGGATCTGCAAAACGAGGCGCTGGGATACAATTACGTTGCTCTGATGCTGGTAGACGAGAGAAGCAATGAGCGCGTCATGCGCGCCAGTGCCGGCTCCTTCCCTGCACCCACCGATATGCGCATTCCTGCCGGTCAAGGCCTTTCCGAGCGGCCACTGCTCGATGGAAAGATTCATTACACGCCCGATGTGTCCGTTGAACCCGATTACATCCCAGGCCCGGGAGGCGCCGAAGTGGATGTGCCGATCTACATCGGGGGGAAGGTTTCGGGAGTGCTAACCATCGAGAACACCCGCAAGAACGCATTTAACGACAATGATTTTGATATTCTGATCGCCGCTGCTCACCAGATTGGGGTAGCCCTGGGCCGCGTGCGCCTGATCCAAGAAACCAGCCGCCAGCTTGCCCAACTTTCACTCATTAACCGGGTCAGCCTGGCGATGGCCTCCCGTCTTGACTTGCACGCCATTTTCGAGGCCGTCAGCGAGAACGTGCGCGAGTATTACCAGGTCGAAATGGTTTACATCGCCCTGGTCAACCTGAAGACGGAACAGATCGAAATGCCGTACTGCTGGGCAGAAGGCAAGGAGATCGAGGCCGAGCCCATGCCAATCGGAAAGGGACTCAGTTCGATCATTATCGAATCGGGCCAGCCGCTGCTGATCAACCGGAATTTCGAGGAACGCATGGTCGACCTGGGCGGCGTTCCGATGTTAGAGAACTTACCCAAAGCCTGGTTGGGCGTACCGGTGACCATCGGCAGCGAAGTGATCGGCCTGATGAGCGTCCAAAGCCTATTCCAAGAGAACAAATTCAGCGAGGCGGATGTGTCGCTGCTCTCGACCATTGCCGCCAACATGGGAGTCGCCATCCACAATGCTCGCTTGTTCCAGGAAGCGCAAACTGCGCAACAGGTTGCCGAGCAGGCCAATACGGCCAAAAGCGCCTTCCTGGCAGCCATGAGTCACGAAATTCGCACCCCCATGAATGCCGTCATCGGCATGACCAGCCTGCTGCTGGATACCTTTTTGACCAACGAGCAGCGCGAATTCACTGAAACGATCCGGCAAAGCGGCGACTCGCTCCTGGTGATCATCAATGACATTCTGGACTTCTCAAAGATCGAAGCCGGCAAGATGGAATTGGAAAGCCAGCCTTTTGACCTGTACGAATGTGTGGAAAGCGCCATCGACCTGCTCGCGCCGCGCACCTCGTCCAAGAATTTGGAACTGGCTTATTATATAGATGAAGGTGTTCCCTCCGCAATCATTGGAGATGTGACCCGCTTACGGCAAATCCTGGTCAACCTGATCAGCAACGCGATCAAATTCACCGAACAAGGCGAGGTGGTGGTTTCTGTCAGCATCCTGGACAGCATTGGCCCTTCCAGCGAGCCGCTGTATCGCTTGCACTTCACCGTTCAGGATACTGGTATCGGCATACCGGAAGACCGTCTCGACAGGCTGTTCCAATCGTTCAGCCAGATCGACGCTTCCACCACGCGGCGCTATGGCGGCACGGGCCTGGGATTGGCAATTAGCAAACGCCTGGCAGAGCTGATGGGTGGTGATATGTGGGCGGAAAGCCGAATGGGGCAAGGCAGCATTTTCCACTTCACCCTGCGCACCCACCCGGCACAGGCGGTTGTCAGGCGCCACCTGCACGCCAACCAACCTCTTCTAAAAGCCCGGCGCGTTTTGATTGTGGACGACAATGAAACCAACCGGCGCATCTTAAGCCTGCAGACTCGCTCCTGGGGAATGCTGCCGGAAGACACGGGAACTCCGCAGCAAGCGCTGGAATGGATCGAGCAGGGGGTATATTACGACCTGGCGATCCTGGATATGCAGATGCCGGAGATGGATGGACTGACTTTAGCAGAAAAGTTCCAAGGCCTGCCCGCAGGAAGCAAGCTGCCGGTCATCATCCTGACATCCCTGGGAGGCAGTGAGATTCAAACAAAGGTAAAACTGGCTGCCTGCCTGACCAAACCCATCAAACCATCTGTGTTGTTCGATGTGCTGGCAGGTGTTTTTTCTCCTGAAGATGCCCAGGAAATCGCTTCTGCTGCCAACAGACGCCAGAAACCGCTGTTCGACGAACACCTGGCGCAGCGCCTGCCGCTGCGCATCCTGGTAGGCGAAGATAATGCCACCAACCAGAAACTGGCCCTGGCATTGCTCGATCGATTGGGATATCGCGCCGATGTCGCCGCCAATGGCTTGGAAATTGTGCAAGCATTGGAACGACAGGTGTATGACGTGGTGCTGATGGACGTGCAAATGCCAGAGATGGATGGCCTGGAAGCCACCAAGGTGATCGTTTCGGAGTGGCGCCAATGGCACCCGCTGGCTGCCCGGCCGCACATCATCGCCGTCACGGCGAACGCTCTCAAAGAAGACCGGACCGCCTGCCTGCAAGCCGGCATGGACGATTACATCAGCAAACCCATCCAGGTAGAAGAATTGGTCAACGCGCTGTGGAAACAGCGAGAAGGACATCCACCCCCTCAAAAGCCAGGACTGGCGAACAACTCTGTAGAGGCAGCGGCCGCCCCGGCGGTTGAATTTGCAGGAGCAACGAAAGAAGCCGAGCTAGACCAGGCCACCCTGGAAAGACTGGAACGGATGGTGGGAGGCAAAGCCGCCAATTTGGGCCTGCTGGTGCAGGCTTTTCTGGAAGAAGCGCCGGGAATCATCCAGGTGATGCGCCAGGCCGTCCTGCAGAAAGATGCCATCGCACTGCGCCTGAACGCCCACAGCCTGAAAAGCAATGCGGGAACCTTTGGCGCCGAGAAATTGCGCAGCCATTGCCTGGAGCTTGAACTGATGGGGCGCGCCGGCCACCTGGAAGGCGCTAACGCCAAAGTGCAGCAAGTAGAGAATGAATTCGAAAGCGTCCGGCTGGCATTGCAGAACCTGATCAAGGATACTGCCAATTGAGGAAAGTCTCCAGGACGAGCAAATTGATCTCGAAATCAGTATTCTTGTGATCGGTCAGCTCGATATCCACTCCAGCAATCCCGTTTTGCACAACCCAATCGACGAACTGGCCCGTATAGAGGCAGCCCGTATCCACAGGAGGATAGGAATACGGCGCCACGGCGGCTAGCGCCCGGGCAAGGTTTTCTGCAGCCGGGTCCACCGGAACCCCGCCCGGGAAGATGCCCAGCGCGGCACTGTGGTAGCTGATGAGCGCATCGAGCGGGTGCGAGAGGATAAACAGAGCCAAGGCATAGGTCTCGGGCTCCGAAAGCGGGTGGCTCCCGCCCGTGGTTGGCAGGTGGTTCCAGCAGCCAAAACGATCCCAATCGGACTGCCAGTTGGCAGGGAAATTGCGATTCAAATCCACGCCATTTTCATTGGCACGACCGGCATACCCGGTGGAGCGCGCTTCGCCATCCGGGTTCAGGCGCGGTAAGATGTAAAGGGTCACACTGGGGGGCACGAGCTGCGGGTTCTGGCGCAAGTGCTCGATCAACTGCCTGGCTAAGGCGCCGGTATTCCATTCGTAGCCGCCATGGATACCGGCGACGATCATCCGCTGCCTATCGCCGGTCCCAAAACGATATACTTCCAAAGGCCGGTGGGCCACGGAATAGCCAATGATTTCAACCGACTGGGTAATCACGGTTGAATCCGGGTGATCAACTGCCTGGGTTGCGGAGACCAGCGGCAAAGCGGAAGTCTCGGTGATTGGCGGCAGCCGGACAGGTAAAGTGGGCGCGGGCAAGGTTGCGGTCGCAGCAAGCGCACTGGTTGGAATGGAAGTGGAAATGAGGCGATCGGGCTGAACACCGGTCGAGGCAGGTTGCGAAACCGGAAGCAGCGTATCTGGCTGGCAGGCAGTCAGCAATAACCCAACCAGGCAGAGGGCCGCCACACGCCCGGGTAGGCAGTGAATATTTCGACTAGCCAACCGACCTCCCTATTACAAAGGCAGGCTTTCCTCTTCGCTGCGCATGGTCTGAAAGGCAGCAATCGATACTTCCAACATATCCAGCGTGGGTTCAACCGTGGTCAGGCTCTGCAGAGCCAGGTTGGGCCGCATCAAAAATTTCACGAGGGGCGACTCCAGATGATTCGCCATCCAGCGAATGTATTCATAGGCCACGCCTGCCAGCAGCGGGATCAAGACCAACCGGCTGACCATCTTCCAAAGGATCGGCAGCGGTCCCAGTAAACTAAAAACCAATACCGACAGCAAAACCAGGGTGAGCAAGAAAGAAGTGCCGCAGCGGGGATGCTTCAACGAGTAATTCTTCACATTTTCGGGCGTTAATTCCGCCCCGGCTTCAAAAGCATTGATGGTTTTGTGTTCTGCGCCATGATAAGAAAAGACCCGGCGAATATCGGGCAGGCGCCCAACCAGCCAGATATACCCGACGACCAACAGCAGGCGCACCACGCCTTCGATGAGATTGCCCCACCAGGCATTGGCCACGCCGGATGCTGCGCCGCCCGCCAGCAGGTTAAGACCATTCTCAAAAAAATGCCCGACGAATGCAGGGGCCAGGAAGAAAAGTCCAACGCCGAGCGCGAGTGAAATTCCCAGGGTCAGGTACAAAGCAGGCCCCTCCAATTTTTCATCTTCCCCCGTCTGAACATTGGCGGAGATCGTCAGGGCGCGCATACCCAATCCCAGCGCGTCCCAGAGCATCACCAAGCCGCGCAGGAAGGGGATCTTGGTGACCTTGCTTTTATAGATGCCGCCGAGGAGCTCTTTGTGGATGACGATTTCCTGGTTGGGAGCGCGCATGGCAATGGCGACCGAACGCGCCCCGCGCATCATGACTCCCTCCATTACCGCTTGCCCACCGTAGCTAGGAAGACGTTCGCTCATATCAAGCCTCCACCAGGTTATAGAAGAAATGTACCAGGGCTTGGGTGCCCTTGCGCCAGGTCGGCAGGTGCAGCTTTTCGTTCGGGCTGTGCAAATTGTCTCCAGCCATGGCAAAGCCGGTATTGACCGAATCGGCATGCAAAATTTGTTTAAAGAGCAGCACCACCGGAACGCTGCCGCCTTCGCGTTTGAAGACCGGGCGGACGCCCCAAACCTGTTCCATGGCGCGCCGCAAGGCCTGCACACCGCTTGAATTGCGGTTTGAAAGCGAGGCCGGTGAACCACCCGACATTTGAATAACCTCATAACGAATGGATGCCGGTGCATGCTGTTCCAGATATTTGAGCAAGGCCTGGTGTACCTCGGCCGGGTCTTGGTCGGGTACCAGGCGACAGGAGATTTTCGCCATCGCCCAGGCCGGCAGAACCGTCTTGCCGCCCTCGCCGGTAAAACCCGAAAGCAGCCCGTGTACTTCGAGGGTAGGACGGGCACTGGCGCGCTCCTGGGGAGTATAGCCAGGCTCGCCCCACAACTCGGGAGCGCCCGTCTCGCGTTTGTAATAAGCTGCATCCATTGGCAAGCGCGCCATTTCGCGCCGCTCCTCTTCATCCAGGGGCAGCACCCTGTCATAAAATCCTGGCAAGGTGATCTTGCCCTCGGCATCATGCATACCGGCAATCAATTCACACAAAGCCTGGGCGGGGTTGTGGACGGTTCCACCAAAGACGCCCGAATGGAGATCGTGGTCGGGGCCGTAGACCCGTATCTCAAAATAAGCCAGGCCGCGCAGGGCATAGGTGATGGACGGCAATTCTGCCGAGAGAATACCGCTGTCCGGATTCAGGGCCATATCGCACGCTAAAAGCTGCTGATGCTCGCGCATAAAAGACGCCAGGCTGGGCGAGCCGATTTCCTCTTCGCCTTCGATCATGAACTTCACATTCACCGGCAGCGGCCCGGTGCTCAAGATGGCTTCGATGGCATTTGCGGCGGCCAGTACCTGGCCTTTCATATCGGTTACACCGCGGGCGTAGATATAATCGCCGCGTACGGTGGCATCGAAAGCACCGCTCTCCCACAACTCCAGCGGCTCGGCCGGCTGTACATCATAATGCCCGTAAACCAAGACGGTGGGAGCTTGGGAACCGGCGGCCATCAACTCACCGTAGACGACCGGGTAACCTGCAGTGGGCATGACGTCCACGCGCGGCACTCCCAACGAGCGCAAGTGATCAGCCACCCAATCGGCGGCCTGTTGAATTGCCGGGCGCGCATTGGCATCCGTGGAGACGGAAGGAAGCGCGCAAAAGGCTTTCAACTCGCGCAGAAACCGCTCCTGGTTGGCATGCAGATACTCAAGCGCCGCTGTTCTCTTATCAGACATGACTACTCCTTAATAAAAAAATTCAATTAATTGGACAGATTATACCTTGTTTTATCGTTCACCGCGTTTTTGACGCTCGCGGTAGGCTTTTAGGATCGCAAAGATCTGATCGTCCGCTTTGAGCGGGCTTAACGCTTCGGACGGCAAACCCATCCGCTGGCGTAAGCTGTAGAGCACCTGAGCCGCCAGTTGTTCGCTGTTCACCAATTGGGCACGGCGGCGAAGAAATTCTTCCGCCAACTCCAGATCCTGAGCAGTCAGCCGCTCGACCGGCAAAGTAGATAGATCCAGCTCAGCCGGCGCCTGGAAAAGCGGCCGGTAGCGCTCTGGCTCGGTTGCAAGCTGAAGGTTAACAGGACGATCGAATACCACCAGGGTGCCTGCCGCCAGGTCGCCCAGGCGGCGAGATTCTTTATTGATGAACATAACCACAATGCCGATGCCATAAAACATGGGCAGGAAATCGATGGCGCGCACCAGGTTGCGGATTAAAACTTCGGTCAAGGTAACCGGCGTGCCATCCATGCGGATCACCCGCAGTCCGCAGCGCCGTTTGCCCGGCGTCTGCCCATTCCAGGCAAGCTCGAAAGCAATATAGTACCCCCACAGGAAGATAAAACCTACCAAACCTAGTAAAGCGATCAGCCAAACGGTGATCCCACTGTCCAGGAGCTCTTCCGAATCCACGGCAGAGATGACAAACATGAACAATGTTGCGTAGGTAATTACCTGCAGCAAACCAAGCCAGAGCGTGTCGATCAAAGCCGCCAGGAATCGCGAGCCGATGCCGGCAATCTGGTAATCAAAAGCGACATTCTCTGGGGTGTTAATATTCAACAAGTCATCAGAAGGAGACATACAATCCCCGGTATAATTGAGCGTGATCGAAAGTGATTTTCAAAGCTGCATTATAACCTTTTATTGTATGCATCCAGATGATTTTTACCGCCAACATATCAAAGATTGGGAGGCGTTGAACAGCTTGCTGGAGCGCGGGCAGCAGGATATCAGCCATCTTTCGCCCGCCGAGATCGACCAGCTTAGCCTGATGGTTCGTTCGACATCTTCGGACCTGGCGTTGGCGCAGCGAGATTTTCCCCGCCATCCCGTCACCCGGTATCTCAATCAACTGGTGGCCCGGGCGCATGCCGTAATCTATCACAGCGAGCCGCTGGGAGCAAAGCGGCTGCTGCGCTTCATCACGCATGGATATCCCCAATTGTTCCGCCAATGCGGGCAATACATCCTGGCGGCCGCGCTGATGTTCCTGCTGCCGGGTTTGCTTGCCGGGCTGGGAACAGCGCTGCAACCGGAGACGGCCCACTGGTTTTTGCCTGCCAGCAGCCAGGGAGTGATCCCGATTATCGAAGAAGGGGAATTATGGACGGATATTCCGATCGAAGAACGGCCGTATGCCTCGACGTTCATCATGCAAAATAATATCCGGGTAGCCATCATGGCCTTTGGCGGCGGCATGTTGGCAGGGCTGTTTACATTTTGGATCCTGGTTCAGAACGGCCTGATCCTGGGAGGCATCACCGGGTTGACCGTGCATTACGGGCTGGGCTTCGACCTGTGGACATTCGTCATCGGACACGGCGTCATCGAGCTGAGCGTCATTTACATCGCCGGCGGAGCGGGATTGATGTTAGGTTGGGCGATGATCCGGCCCGGTTTCCTGAGCCGCCAGGAGGCCCTGACGCAATCCGCCGGCAAGGCGGTACGATTGCTGGCAGGCAGCGTACCGCTGTTGGTAGCAGCCGGACTGATCGAGGGGTTTCTGTCGCCGGCAGAAAACGTGGCCTGGTGGATCAAATGGGGCGTGGGCCTGGGCAGCGGGCTGCTGTTGTATTCATACTTGTTCTTTGCCGGGCGAGATCAACCAGGCGCAAAACTTTAGTTACCTTATCAGCCCAAACGATCTTTGGCCCGATGGCTCACCCAGTCGCCCGCCGCCTGGAGGTGGATGCCCGCCTAATGAGCAGCAACCGGGGCTTATTAGACCGCCACATCTGTTTACCATGACCCTTTTTCCAAACCCTTGAGCAGGCGCTCGGTTTCCAAGTAATACCACAACGAAGAAATGATGATTGCGAGAAGAATACCCCACAGGCCCCCTATGCCAACAATGACTACACTCGCCCCGATAAAAAACAGGTAATAGTTTTTAAGAAAAGAACGAACTTCTGCCTCTTTCTTGGCATTTGGAAGGATATGGTACGAGGAATATCCCCATCGAAAAAATATGGTTTTACCTTGTGAATCATGTGAGAAACGACGGTCGATAAAGTAATCAAATGGGTCATCCATCGGTACTTCCTACTCTTCACCTCTTACCTCAGAAATTGAACGAAGATAAGCCTGGCTACGACCACAAAGCAAACCACTGCACAAACTATGCCCAACAATACTGCAGGCTTGCCTCTGAGGGGGGGGATGATCACTGGAAATTCCTGATGTACCGCGAAGATCATACCCTGAATCCCCCACAAAGTAAAAGCGATTGCACAAAGTATCGTTGAAAGTACATCGTGATATTTAGATCCTTCTGTCCAATCCGACACTTTTATAGATACGAAGACCAAAACGACACCTGCAAAAATGGGAATCAACTGGCAAGCCCCAGGAGTATCTTCAAAAACTGCAGATAGATAGAGCCATACTTTTTTCATTTGCATATTGGCTGCCTTTCGAGGTCCAATCGATCAAATAAGACCTTATTATTCCAACTGTTAAAAGTATTAGATAGCGTCAATGAGGTTGTAAAGTAACCAGCAAGATATCCTGGGAAATATCCACCTATAGGTAAAACGATTTCAGTAGCAAATCCAGTGGTCATTCCAACACCTGAGCTTACAGTGGATATCAGCATTCCCTCGGTTCCA
>CAZVRZ010000089.1:0-893 GCA_964629965.1 uncultured Anaerolineaceae bacterium | reverse complement strand
TCCAACAATAGTTGCACGAGCCCACCTCTGTCCATAACTTAGAGGCAGATCCCTATCTCGATGCCATTGAGCTATCCCAGCATAGGCACCGCCGACCAGCGTGAGACGTCCAGGGAGTGCACCTTTCGGAAGTCCCTGAACTGCTACTGGAACTGACGAATGATCTGCTAATAAATATTTTCAGAATTCTACATGATTCCATTCGTATCTTACCTCTGGAATAGAGTAAAGACGGCCCATGCAACAAGCACAAAGCAAACTATTGCCAAAGTTGTAGCCAACAATACTGCAGGCTTGCCTGTAAGTGGTGGCCATATAATGGGTAAGGTTTTATGATGGGCAAAGATCAGGCCTTGAATTCCCCCTAAAGAAAAAAAGGTTATGATAAATAAACCTGCTAAAACTTTGTTATACTTAACTTTCAATATCGACTCAAAAACTACCGCGAACAGAAATAAAACAATACAGTTGGCAATCAGGGGAACAAATAGAAGAACATCTCGAGAATCTTCAACCAATGCAGATAGATAAAGCCATAATCTTTTCATACCAACCTCGTTCTAGGGGTTTAGATTCCAGAAGCTAAAAACTAGATTGTTGTTGAATTGTTGTGCTGAAGCCATTTGCACTTGTGAAGCTGAAATATAAGCAAAGGTAAGGGTCGTACCATCTTGAGTTGTACCAGAGCAAGTTAATGTAACCATCCGATTTCTGACCGGTGAAGGTGTAATCAGTGGGCAGGGTTCCATAACGCACCGCGCCCCACGGCATGTACCCCTGACGCACCGTTGCGCCCGTGTTCGCATCGTAGCTCACGCTTGTGCTGCCCAAGTGATCTCCTAACAAGAAGGTCAATCCAACTATTCCTGCGCCGACCCCGCTGCGCATGGCGA